>CAZLDZ010000084.1:4961-5773 GCA_964558435.1 uncultured bacterium | reverse complement strand
CAATTCGATCCTACAACGCTGCAAAAAAAAGAGCTGGAAAATCTCTTGAACTCTTTACTTTCTCTTCTCGATGCATGATGTTTTTGTAAGTCCACTTTCTAGACGTTACGCAAGTCGCGAGCTCTCTTTTATTTTTTCCGATACATTCAAATACGTCACGTGGCGCAAGTTGTGGATTGCGCTTGCAACTGCACAAAAATCTTTAGGGCTCCCAATTACAGATGCGCAGATTCAAGAGCTACACGCTCAGCTGAACCAGATCGATTATGCAAAAGTAGCCACCTATGAAAAGCAGTTTCGTCACGATGTGATGGCGCACATCCATGCCTACGGAGATCTCTGTCCCCAAGCAAAAGGGATCATTCATTGGGGAGCTACCTCATGCTATGTGACAGATAACACCGATCTGATTCAGATGCATGAAGCTTTAAAAATTGTGCGCGGAAAGCTCCTCCATGCCATTGAAAACTTGGCCCACTTTGCAAAAAATAACGCTTCGCTTGCTTGCCTGAGTTATACCCACCTTCAGCCTGCCCAACCCACAACCATGGGCAAACGCGCCTGCCTTTGGCTGCAGGATTTTCTTATAGATTTACAAGATATATCCGCCCTTCTTGAGGATTTCCGTTTCTTAGGGACAAAAGGAGCCACCGGAACGCAAGCGTCCTTTTTGCACCTGTTTAATGGAGACCACAAAAAAGTCCAGTAACTAGAACAGCGAGTAGCCAAAGAAATGGGCTTTGAAACCCTATTCCCGATTTCAGGAAACCCATACCACAAAAAACCAGCAAAGGGCATTTTGACAGCACATT
>CAZLDZ010000084.1:0-4951 GCA_964558435.1 uncultured bacterium | reverse complement strand
CAGCCCTTGCAGGATTTGCTGCCTCCGCACACAAATTTGCCACAGACATTCGCCTCCTGGCTCACATGCGCCAGATCGAAGAGCCCTTTTCGAAAGAACAGGTCGGATCATCCGCCATGCCCCACAAACGCAATCCCATCCACAGTGAACGGATTTGTGGCCTGGCCCGCTTTTTGATCGCGCTGCAAGAAAACCCCAGCTACACAGCAGCCACGCAATGGCTCGAGCGCTCTTTAGATGATTCTGCCAATCGGCGTTTGTGCATCCCCGAAGCGTTTTTAACGCTAGATGCGCTCCTCAACCTCATCTCCCATGTGACTTCAGGCCTCGTTGTCCATCCCAAAAGCATCGAGCATCACCTACACGAAGAGCTCCCTTTCATGGCCACCGAAAATATCCTCATGGAATCTGTAAAACAAGGAAAAGATCGCCAAAAAGTCCATGCCTGCATCAAAAAGTACAGCCACGCCGCCTCCCAAAAAATCCAAGAAGGCGCAGCCCACACACTTCTTGAAGATCTTGCAAAAGACCCCGAAATCGGCCTGACCATGCCAGAGATCCATCAGCTTGCCCGTCCCGAATTATTCATCGGACGCGCAAAGGAGCAAACGCTTGAATTCCTACAAAACGAAGTCGAGCCCCTTTTAAAAAAGCTAGGCAAACACAAAGTCGCACCAACCTCTGTTGAGATCTAAATCATGTAACACATGCCCAATCGATGGGCTCTTTGCCGTGCTTTTTGAGGAAGGCGTTGGCTTTGGAGAAGTGGCGTGAGCCGAAAAAGCCTTGGACCGAATAGGGAGAGGGGTGCGCGGCGCAGAGGATGAGGTGGTGTGTATTTGTGTGATGGGCGATGTGTTCGACTTTTTCTTGAGCGGATTTTCCCCAGAGCATGAAGACGAGTGGGTCTTCGCGCTGGATGAGACGCAGGATGATTGCATCTGTAAAATGCTCCCAACCTTTTCCATAATGTGAGCGAGGCTCGTGTGCGCGGACGGTGAGTGTGGCATTGAGGAGAAGCACACCTTGTTTTGCCCAGCCTGTTAGGCATCCTTCTTGGGGGGATGGAACGTTGAGATCGAGAGAAAGTTCTTTGAAGATGTTTTTGAGCGAGGGGGGCTGGGGGATGCCGCAGGGCACACTAAAAGAAAGCCCGTGGGCTTGGCCTTCACCATGGTAAGGGTCTTGTCCCATGATGACAACTTTGACGCTGGCAAAAGGAGTTTGTCTGAGGGCGTTGAAAACAAGCGCTTCTGGAGGATAAACAACGGAGCGGGTTTTTTCTTTTTCAAGGAACTCTTTTAAATCTTTGATGTAAGGTTTGGTGAGTTCACTTTTAAGTTCAGCGTGCCAGCTGGTTTCAAGCTTCATCATATGAGTTCAAGTTCGGGGATGGGAAAAACAAATCGTCCTCCCCACGTTTTAATGGCGCTCATCTGCTCACAGATCTCTTTTTTTAGATTCCAGGGAAGTACGAAGAGGTAGTCGGGTTTCGTTTCATAGATTTTTTCGGGAGAAAAAATCGGGATGTGGGTTCCGGGAAGAAACCGATTTTGTTTGTGGGGACTAAGATCGACGGTGAAGGGGAGAAGATCTTGAGAAATGCCGCAAAAGTTGAGGAGGGTATTTCCTTTTGCGGGGGCGCCGTAGCCTACCACGCGCTTTCCTTGTGCTTTTGCCTCTTTTAAAAATGTGCAGACTTGTTGTTTTACATGGAGAACTTTTTTCTGAAAATTCTGGTATGTTTCAAGTTGATCTAAGCCGGCTTTTTGCTCTCTTTGACGTAGAGAGGCGATGCGTTTTTCGTTTTTGGTGCGTTTTGCATCGCTATGTTGGAAATTAACGCGTAAAGACCCTCCGTGGGTTTCTAATTCTTCTACATCGAAAAGCTCAAGGTCATACTTTTTAAACACCTTTTCCACGCTGAGCAGAGAAAAATAGGAAAAATGCTCGTGATAAATGGTATCAAATTGATTGAGCTCCATGAGTTTTAGAAGATGGGGAAATTCGAAAGTGATGATCCCCTCTTTTTTGAGAAGGATCTTTAATCCAGAGACAAAATCGTTAAGATCTGGGACGTGCGCAAGGACATTATTGCCGAGAAGAAGGTCAGCAAAAACGCCTTTTTTTGCGAGATCTTCGGCGCATTTTTTTCCAAAAAACCGGACGAGTGTGGGAACGCCATTTTTCTCGGCAATCTCTGCGACATTTGCCGCCGGCTCTATCCCTAAAATAGGAATATGATGTGCTTTAAAATACTGAAGAAGATAGCCGTCATTGCTGGCAATTTCAATCACCTGATGGGAGGAATTGAGGGAAAATTCTTTTACCATCTTTTCGACATAGTTTTTTGCATGCTTGAGCCACGAGCTTGAATAAGAGGAGAAGTAGGCATAATCGGAAAAAATGTTTTCCGGTTTTTCTGATTCGTTGATTTGGACAAGTAAGCACTGGGAACAGAGGCGCGCATGCAGCTCAAAATGGGGTTCTTGACCGAGCTGTTCTTTTTTCAGATAAGCATTTGAAAGGGGGGTCTTGCCTAAATCGCAAAATGAAATTTTTAGTTGCTCCCCACAGAAAAGACATTTTTTTTGAGAATGCATCCCACTAGGTTAGAACTTTTCGTTGTTTTCTGGGAAGTCTTGCGTTCTTGATGAGAAACGGTTAGGATTTTTCTCCTATCTGGGTGTAGCGCAGCTTGGCTAGCGCACTAGCATGGGGTGCTAGGGGTCGTAGGTTCAAATCCTATCACCCAGATTTTTTCTTTCCGATCATACCGGTGACATCAACGAAATAATCCTCAATTTTCCTTTGTTCATAACTCACGCAAAAATGGTTGGTAAGTTTTGTTCACAACTTGTGTTGTTGAAATCTTGGGGTTTTTGAACTGCGGATTCACAGTCTATGAACGGAAATTTTTCATAGAGGATGTGGGCTTGTTGTCGACATTTCCACACCGCTTTAATATGAGGATAATCTAGTATATATAAAGAGATATAGTAGGGGATACAAGAAGTGTTGACGCATTTTTTCGACTTGGGAGATTTTGCGCATGCAAAACTATTTGAGGGGTGCACTTATCCGTGGGAAGCGCTTTTAGCTCTTTCGGATTACTTGAAGGCGCAGAATTTGGGAAAAATCGAGGGGACTATTTCTGAGGGTGTATTTTTAATACACCCCGAGTCTATTTCCATTGGTCCCGGAACCGTTGTTGAATCGGGGGCTTATATTCAAGGGCCGTGTATCATCGGTCCTAAGTGCATTGTCCGTCATGGGGCGTATATTCGTGGCAATGTAGTTACGGGTAAGGGGTGTGTGCTTGGGCATGCCTCGGAATTTAAAAATTCTATTCTTTTGAATCGTGCAGCAGCACCGCATTTTAATTATGTTGGTGATAGTATTTTAGGAAATGATGTTAATCTGGGGGCGGGTGCCATTTGTGCGAATGTGCGTTTTGATCGCCATTCGATCTCGGTGCATTGGGAGGGAGAAAAAATTAAAACTCCCCTGAAAAAATTGGGGGCTATTCTTGGCGATCGCACGCAGATTGGATGCAATTGTGTGCTTAATCCGGGAACTTTATTGGGTAAAGAATCTGTATGCTTCCCAGCAAAAAATACGACAGCGGAGTACTCATGACAGCGCAAACGACTTCTTCTAAAGGATCGCTTTTTTATTTTTATAAAGATTGTGTAGAGCAGGAGATTGCCAAAAGCATCAGCTCTTTTGGGGAGAAAACCAAACTTCGTGATGCGGTAGAATATGCGCTGACCAATGGGGGTAAGCGTTTTCGCCCTGTGATTGTTCTTTTGATTGCGGAAGCTCTTCAGCATGGGCTTCCTGTGAGTGATGCGGCTCTATCTGTTGAATTTTTTCATACTTCTTCTCTCATTGCTGATGATCTTCCTTGCATGGATGATGAAGATGAGCGCAGAGAAAAACCAACGGTGCATAAAGTCTTTGGAGAGACGATTGCTCTTCTTTCAAGTTATGCACTGATTACGGCTGCTTTTGAGCGCATTTACAAAAATGCTTGTGCGATGAAGGAAATGGGGCCTCCTTTTTCAGGCTACCACGAACGGGCCTGTATGCTTGCTTTAGAATCTGCTGCTCGTTCTGCGGGGATTTTAGGGGCAACTGGAGGGCAATTTTTCGATCTTTTCCCCCCATCCCATAACTTTGAAACAGCCAAAAAAGTCATCCATAAAAAAACAGTCACTCTTTTTGAAGTCTCTTTTGTGTTTGGGTGGGTGTTTGGAGGTGGGGAGCTCGATCGATTGGATGAAGTTAAACGTGCAGCCTTGCATTTGGGAACTGCTTTTCAAATTGCAGATGATTTGATTGATGTTGGCCAAGATGAAAAGAAACAGAGTGAAATGAATATGACTAAATTTCTGGGGGAAGAGCGCGCACGCCTTCTTTTCCAAGAGGAAATGGCAAGGTTCACGGCTCTTCTCGAAGAGCTAAACCTCAACACCCCCTCCTTCCAAAAGCTCTCTACCATGCTCGAATCAAGCATTGTCTAATCTTCAGGAAAATGAATTAATAAATAATCAGAACTTTATTAGCGCTTTCCATTTCACATGTCGGGGACAAGCCACTTCGTGCGCTTGTCCCCCGCTGGCCCCCTGGGGCTTTATCTGGCTTTGATAAATCGCGTCCTCGACGGAGGGGCGTGTGGTACACAGCCCCTCCACGCGCCTTCGGCGCTCGTCTGTGGTACGATTTCTCTTTGCCATATAAAGCCATCGGCTGCTCGCGCGCTCACTTCCCATGCTGGCGCATGAGACCCTTCTCGCGTCGTGTCGCAGAGCGATTTTTTGGGTGCTTAGATCCAAATTTCAACTCTTTTCAAATGAGAATCCGTGGATAGCTCTCTAAAATCTTAAAATGGTCCTGCGACACGACGCGAGAAGGGTCCCACGCCGAAGGCGAAGGGAAGTGAGCGCGC
>CAZLDZ010000083.1:0-5865 GCA_964558435.1 uncultured bacterium | reverse complement strand
TGAGGATCTTAGCCGTTCTTTGGACGAGACACATAAAGAACGCAGCGCAAAAGAGCTTTTCTTAAATGAATTAAAGATTGGGCATGAAATCCAAAAAAGTATTTTTCCCAAAGAGATCCCTCAAGTTTCTGGGGTAGAAATTGCCACCGCCTTTGTCCCTGCTCTAGAAATCACAGGAGATTTTTACGATCTTTTCTTGCAAGAAAAAGAAGCGCTTATTTTTTCCATCGGTGACGCCGCGGGAAAAGGGATTTCGGCGGCAATTTTTGCCCTTCTTTTGCGCAGCGGCCTGCGCGCGGGGTTTCAAGCACAAGGAAAAACCTTTAAAGAGAGCATCGAATATGCAGATGCCCTTTTTTCTTTGGATGCGCAAGTAACAAGCAATTTTGCCACCGCCTGGGTTGGCAAGCTCGATCTTAAAACGCGAAGGCTCGAATACACGGCATGTGGGCACCCTCCCGGTCTTTTAGTGCGCGAGGGCGCATTGATCGAACTTGCCACCCCTGGAAGTGCGTTGGGGTTGGAGGAAAAAGCGCAGGTTACTGCACAAAATGTACAGCTTCAATCCGGAGATGTTCTTCTGCTCTATTCGGATGGTGTGAGCGAAGCGCATAACCCACAAAGAGAGCTTTTTGGCGTGGCGCGTCTCAAAGAAGCTCTTGTGGAAACGGGAGGGATGTCGGGTGAGGAGGCGCTGAATGCTATTCTTGCGCGTATTGAGGAATTTAGTAGCAAAACGCCGCAGCATGATGACATCACGTTAATTGTCATAAAAATACGATGAAAATCTTCTATAAACTTCTTCCCGTGGTTTTTCTGCCACCACTCCTTTTGGCCGTGGGTCTTTTTTTATGCGTCAAAAAGCCCGCGTTTGGTCCCGGGCATATTTCTTCTGCTCTTTCTCCTAAACCAGAATGGGAAACCCCGCCGCCTGATGAAACAATCAAAACCCTCCTTGCCCAACCCTTTTCTTTTCTCGGTTCCGGCTCTCAGTGTTACGCCTTTCTTTCGCAGGACGGGAAAACTGTTTTGAAATTTTTCCGCATGAAAAATTTTGCCCCAAAACCGTGGTACTTTTTGCTTCCACCGATCGGAACATTAAAAACGATGCGTGAGGAAAAAATTGGTAAGCAACGAGAACGCCTATACAAGCTCTTTTCTGCTTACAAGCTCGCTTATGATGAGCTAAAAGAAGAAGCGGGCTTGATTTTTCTCCATCTCAATAAGACGGAAGAGGCGCTGCCTTGTACGATTTTCGACAAAGCAGGAAAGCAGCACACGTTAAATCTTGCACAACTGGAATTTGTGGTGCAAAAGCGGGCAGATGTACTTTTAAAAGACCAGCTATTCAACCTTGTGCAGAGGGGGGAAAGACGCGCACTAGAAGAGATGAAAAAAATGCTTTTTGCGCACATTCTAAAGCGCCAGAAAAAAGGGATCATTGACAGAGATCAAGGTTTGGAAAATAACTATGGGTTTTCTGGAGGGGCACTTTTCTTGCTCGATCCAGGGCGTCTCGAACGTTTATATGCGCCAGAAGACTGGGAGCGCATCGAAGAGCGCTTTAGCAAGATGCTGACAAATTGTAGCCGTCAGGAAGATGGGTGCCCGAAGTGACGATGATGATTCCATCGCGGATGTAGATTCCGTTGCCATCGTATTTTTCGATGTTTTTTTCATTGACTAACCGGACGTTGTTGCCAACGCACGAATGCTCGTCGATGATCGTTTTTTCAATGTGGCATCCTTCCCCAACCGTGAAGGTTTCGGGCCAAGATGGTGATTGATGGGAAGGGGGGTTATAAAATTTATGGCCTGTGAGGATTGAATTGCGAATGATGGACCCTTTTTTGATCTGCGAGCGCATGCCGATCACACTGTTTCGAATTTCTTCTGCTTCGATCACAGAGCCAAGACCGATGAGGGCGCCTTCGATGTGGCTATTTCGAATGATGGGACTTGGAAGGTGGTGAAGCGCCGTATAAATGGGGAAATTTTCATCATAAACATTGAGCTTCTTTTCCTGCGAAAGGAGGGCTAAATTCGCCAAATAATAGGAGGAAACTGTCCCGATATCTTCCCAATATCCATCAAAGACATAGGCAAAGGTTTTTCCTTTTTTCATCTGTTGAGGGATGAGATGTCTTCCAAAATCATCGCCTTTTTCTTGGAGAAGAGAGACGAGTGCCGTACGTTTGAACACATAGATTCCCATGGAGCCAAGATAGCAGTTTTTTTCATGTTCGAATTTTTTCAGAATGTCAGCGCTTGAGGGTTTTTCATGAAAGTCGAGCACTTTTCCTGCTGGATCTAGGCGCAAAAGTCCCATGCGCGTAGCTTCTGGCTCCTGTACAGAGAGGGAGGCAATGACAAGATCTGCATCTTTTTCCTTTGCGTAGGATAGAAGGTCATGAAAGCTGGTCGTGTAGAGCTGATCGCCCGACAAAATGAGGAAATATTCTGCATCAGATTTAAGGACATGTTCTAAATTTTGGCGCACAGCGTCGGCCGTTCCATTGTACCAGACCTTTTTTTGCAGGGTTTCTTCGGGTGAGAGCAACTGAATCTCTCCCCGTTGAAAAAGCTCAAGTGGAAAGCTTTCGAGAATATGCTGGTGAAGATCGGAGGCAAAATATTGAGAAATGATGTAGATCGGGCGGATTTTAGAATTGATGGAATTGGAAATAGGGATGTCGATGAGACGGTAGCGCCCCCCAAAAGCAACTGCGGGTTTGCAGCGGGATTGGGTCAGCGGAAAAAGGCGCGTTCCCGCTCCTCCCGCAAGAACAATGGTGGCAACCTGTGAAAATGGCAAACGAACTCCAAAGTATATTAAATTTTTTAATTAACATACTTGAGTAAGAAAATAAAGGTCTTATTTACTTTGTGTAATTTTTTTTATTTCATGTGCATTGTAACTTGAACGCACTAAAGGACCTGCATAGACGTGACGGATTCCAAGCTCTTCACCGTAAGCGGCATAAGCCTGGAATTTTTCGGGAGGGATAAACGCTTTGACTAAGAGCTTGCGGCGGTTGGGCTGCAGGTAGTGCCCAATTGTGACGATATCGCATCCCACTTGGGCAAGGTCTCGAAGAGACTCTTTGACCTCTTCCTCTTCTTCTCCTAGTCCGAGCATGATGCCCGATTTAATGAACTGGATTTTCCCACTTTTTTTGGCATGAGATAGAATGCCAAGAGTGCGATCGTAGGTGGCTTTGTGGCGCACGCGCGGGGTGAGTCTCTGCACAGTTTCGAGATTGTGATTAAAAATTTCGGGTTGTTCTTCTAGCACAAGATCTAGTGCGGCAAAATTGCCTGCAAAATCTGAAGTCAAAACCTCGAGTGTGACATGGGGGTTGATTTTGCGCGTTTCGGAGAGGATTTTACACAGATGCTGTGCGCCTCCATCCGAAAGATCGTCGCGGGCGACCATTGTGATGACAACATGCTCGAGCCTCAAATCGCGCACAGAAAAAGCGATGCGCTCGGGCTCATCTGTTTCTGGAGCTTTAGGCGTTTTGGAAAAATCGATATCGCAAAAACCACACGAGCGCGAGCATTCTTTTCCCAGAGCCAGAAAAGTGGCAGTTTGTTTCGCATAACATTCCAACCGGTTTGGGCAACGCGCTTCTTCGCAGACGGTGTTTAAGCGGTATTTTTGCAAAACGTGGCCGGTTTTAAAAAGTTCGCCTCCGCGCGGGAGCTTGCGATGCAGCCAAGAAGGAAACTTACTTTCTAATACAGGCAGAGGTTTCACTTGCGTATCCTGGGTGGAAAGTGGATGGGGCTGTCTTGTGCAAGAAGGGCGGCTTCCATCCACGCTTCAGGCGTTGTCGGGTGGGCATGGATGGTGTCTGCAATGCAATCGATCGTCAGTTCATGGGCGACAGCAAGGGTCATTTCGGCAATGAGAGCCGAAGCATCATAGCCGACAACTTGAGCTCCCAAGATTTGTCCTGTAGCTTTGTCGGTGACAACTTGCGCAAACCCTTCCGTTTCCATAGAAGCAATAGATTTTCCGAGCGCTTGAAAGGGAAATTTCCCTACGACCGCTCCAGAAAATCCAGCTTGTTTGGCTTGGTCTTGGGTGAAACCAACGGTTGCAATTTCCGGAGAGGTGAAAATCACAGCAGGAACGGCATTGTAGTGCATGCGCGCTTCTTTTCCGAGAATACGCGAAGCTGCCACGATGCCTTGGTGAGAGGCGACGTGGGCAAGCAAAAATTTTCCTGTGACATCTCCAATTGCGTAAATGCCAGGAACATTGGTCTGCATTTGATCATCGACTAAAATGGCCCCTTTGGCATCCACGTTCACACCCGCTTTTTCTAAGCTCAAATGACTCGAAACAATCTTGCGGCCGATCGCAACAAGAGCGATATCGCAAGAGACAGGGGGTTTGTCTTTCAAGCGCACAGTGACCCCTTCATGGCTACGATCAATTCCTTCTACAAAGACATCGGTTTGAATTTCAATCCCCTTTTTTCTGAAAGAAGAAGTCAGCGCATCTGCAATTTCCTTTCCTTGAGAAAGAACAATGGAGGGGAGTGCTTCTAGAATGACCACATGAACCCCTAGTTCGGCAAAAAGAGAAGCAAACTCGCAACCGATATATCCACCACCAACGATGGCGATCGAACGGGGAAGGGAGGTTAGCTCAAGGATGGAGCTAGAATTGAAGACTTTTTGGTGGTCACAGGGAAATGCGGGAATGTCTAAGGGTTCGGAGCCTGTGGCGATGATGATGTTTTCTGCACGCACAACCACATTTTCTTGTCCGCGCACCTGCAGTTCATTTTGCCCTAGAAATTCAGCTTGGCCAAATACAAGTGAGATCTGATTGGACAGCAAAAGTCCTTCTAGGCTTTTGCGGATTTTTTGGACGACAGCATCTTTTCTCTCTTTCATTTTCTGGTAGATGAAAGAGACCTGTCCTACTTTAATGCCATATTCTTCTGCTGCTTTAATTTTTTTCAGAGTTTGTGCATTCGAAAGAAGGGTTTTTGTGGGAATACATCCGACATTTAAGCAAGATCCTCCTAAATACTCTTTTTCAATCAGACATACTTTTTTTCCGTTTTGAGCGAGTTTGATCGCGGCGACATAACCGCCCGGTCCTGCACCAATGACAGCCACATCGTAAACTTTTTTTTCCATTAGGTTCTCCAATTTCCCTAGAGTTTATCAAGTGAATCAGGAAAAAAATAGAAAATTTTATCCTGCTATGACAGGATAGAAGAAAAAGGGGGATGCGATGAAACCTTCCGATCGACAAAAAATGTGTCCAAACTGCGATGGAAGAGTCGCCTACGACGCGAATCTCTGTCCTTATTGCGGTACAGAACAAGCTCCTCAAGAGCCCGACTCACAGATGCCCCTGTTTAGAAATCAAACCCTTCAGGATAGCCTGACCACTCTCTACACGCCTCCTTATGCCCAAAAGGCTCAAGCTGCCTATCAGCAAGAAGAGGCCCCCGCTAAGAAAAAATCCGAGCTTTTTAGAGAAGTCAAAGCTCCAAGCACAATGCACGTCCAGGCTCAAAACGAAACAGCCGAGCAAGAATCTACAAATCCACTTTTCCCGATCCTTCTCCTTTCACTCGGCAGTAATTTTTTTCTGCTCGGACTGATCCAGTTCTTTTTTTCCAAAGGTGGTTTTTTACGCCTCGAATGGGATGCCAGCTATTGGTTTATCTACGCCCTCATCTCCCTCCCCCTCCTCTTTCTCGGCTTCAAAAAATCCAAAAATTTTAGTGAAGGTGGAAGTTAGAAAAGGTGACATAGGGCTTCAATAGACTTGTGTGGTGAAACAGCACATTGTGTTCGTGTCCCTACCGACCCCTTTTCGCCTCTCATCGCTTT
>CAZLDZ010000082.1:0-5891 GCA_964558435.1 uncultured bacterium | reverse complement strand
AATACTATTTTCGGAAAAATTTTGAAAATCTGCCTCAAAATTCTCCAAAATCTCAGAAAGAATCTTTATTAGGATAGGTTCATGCATATCATGTTTATCATCTTTATCCTGTAAAAAATAAAAAATAGGATAAGAAGGATACAGTGAGACCGTTGCATAAATCATGCTTATCAGGAAAAACCCCGAAAAAAAATAACAGGATGGCAGGATGGACAGGATGTAACTTTATGGGACTCTTCATCCTACCCATCCTGCCATCCTGTTATTTTTTTCTTAGATCTTTGACTTATGCAATGGTCTCAGACTATCCTTTTTCCCATGATTGTTTTGGGGATTGAGAGCACATGCGATGAGACGGCGTTTGCAGTGGTGCAAGAAGGGAAAAAGATTCTTGCGCACCAGATTGCTTCGCAACATGATATTCATGAAATCTACGGCGGGGTTTTTCCTGAGCTGGCGGCCCGTCGTCATTTAGAGGTTGCCATTCCCCTCTTGAAGAAGACGCTTCAAGAGGCAAACATTTCTTTAAACGAAATTGATTTGATTGCCGTGGCCAAAGGCCCAGGGCTCATCGGGTCGCTTCTGATTGGCCTTAATACAGCAAAGTCTCTGGCAATGGCGTGCAATAAGCCTTTCGTGGGTGTCAATCACGTTGAAGCGCACCTGTATGCAGCCATGATGGAGCAAGAAGAGCTCATTTTTCCTGCCTTGGGTGTTGTGATTTCAGGTGGGCATACCTTCATGGTGAAGATCCACCATGTCGGAAATTATGAATTGATCGGCACGACGGTTGATGATGCGATTGGAGAGGCCTTCGATAAAGTCGCAGCCCTCCTGGGTCTTCCCTACCCCGGGGGACCCCAAATTGAGGCGCTTGCCGTGCACGGAGATTCTGGGTGTTTTCCTTTTAAAAGTGGACGCGTCAAAGAAAATCCCTGGGATTTTTCATTTTCTGGGCTGAAAACAAGTGTTCTTTATGCGGTAAAAGGGGCAAATGCGCACAAAAACAGCCCTCTCATCATCGAAGAGGCGGAAAAAGCACATGTTGCGGCCTCATTTCAAAAAGCTGCTCTTGAAGATGTCGTGGAAAAATCCCTGAAGGCAGCCCACACCTTTTCTTGTCGTGCCCTGTACTTTGGAGGGGGGGTAAGTAATAACAAATATTTACGTACTCTTCTTGCCCAAAAAACAGAGCTTCCTGTTTTCTGGCCCCCGCGCGATCTTAGCCTAGATAACGCGGCCATGATTGCGGGTTTAGGCTACCACGTCTTTTGCGAGCAAGGAACGAGTGATTCTTTTGATCTTGAGCCCATGCCGCGTATTCCGTTGTTAAAAAAATAGAAAAAGCCTAGAATTGCTGTAAAAAACATTTTTTGGAGATATTATGGCAAAAGGCGCGCGCGAACCCGTAAAATTGAAAAGCACAGAGAGCACAGAGTGCTACTGGACGACAAAAAATAAACGCAATACAACAGAGCGCATGGAGCTAAAAAAATATGATAAAAAGCTCAAGCGCCACGTCACGTTTAAAGAAGCGAAGTAATCCTCTGCATTGGACAATTTTTGGCATGCAGGGCTGGCTGCGGCTTTGCCATATTGATTTTTGGCCTCGAGAAATAGCCTTTGGCTATTCCCCTTCGGCCAAAAAACGCTTCGCTTCAATCTGGCTTTGCCTCGCTCAGCCCTGCATGCCAAAAATTATCCAATACAGAGGAAGTAATCTTGTTTGAATTTTCGGTTGCAAGAAAATATCTCATCCCTCGAAGAAAACAACTTTCGGCATCTCTCATTGGAGTGCTTTCTGTAGGTGTCATTTCTCTTGTTGTGTGGCTGCTCCTTGTGTTCTTGTCTGTCATGGACGGCATTGAAAAGAAATGGCTCGAAAGAATGACGGTGTTGCACGCTCCGCTTAGAATCAATCCTACGCCCTCCTATTTTGCCTCTTATTACTACCAGATCGATCAGTTCAGTGCTGCCTCAGGGTTTGCACACAAGACAATCGGCGAAAAAAAAGAGGTGGCGCTCTTTGACCCCTATTCGCAAGAAGAAGATTCCGAGCTTCCCCCGCACTTTCCTTTAAAAGACGATAAAGACCCGGTAAAAAGTGCTTTTACCATTTTGCAAACGATGCAAGCCAAGAGAAAGGATTTAGCGTTTCAGGATTATGAAATGAGTGGAGCGCTTTTGCGTCTTGAGCTTGTGCGTCCAGCTGGACATAGCTCTTTGACCCAAGTTGCGTACATGACGAGCTTCCCCGATCAAAATCCTTCCATCCATGAGCTTCTTCTTCCTTCACATAAAAAAGTCAAAAGCAAGGAAAAGCCCGTTTTTTTACCAAAAAGTTTTCAAGACAACGGGGTTCTTGTCGGAGATACGGGATATGTGTCCTACACCGCGCAGTCGGCAAGTGCACTGCAAGAGCAGCGGTTTGGGGTGTGTGTGGCAGGTTTTTACGATCCGGGGATTATGGCAGTTGGCAACCGCTGCATTTTAGCTCCCAAAGAGATCGTGCGCGCCGTTCACGCTGCACAAGGAGCCTATACCCTAGAAAAGAGCCTAGCCAATGGCATCCAAGTCTGGTTTAAAAATCTGCAAGAGGCTCCCCTCATTAAACAAGAGCTTACGCAAGCTTTTGAAAAAGCAGGCATTGCCGATTACTGGAAAATTTCCACTTTCCGTGAATATGACTTTGCTAAAGATCTCTTGCAGCAATTTCAAAGTGACAAATACCTCTTTACTCTCGTGGGTATTATTGTTTTGATTGTCGCTTGTTGCAACATCATTTCTCTTCTGGTGCTTCTCGTGAATGATAAAAAGCATGAAATTGGCACGTTGCAGGCCATGGGAGCAGGCCGTGGCAGTATTGCTTGTATTTTTGCTTTTTCCGGCGGCATTTTAGGAATTCTTGGCTGTTTGATTGGAACGGGCGCTGCACTTTTGACGCTGCACAATATCGATGCGCTCGTCAACCTTTTGAGTTTTTTACAGGGACATGAAGCTTTTAACGCTCTTTTTTATGGAAAGACTCTTCCCAAGCACTTGAGTTCTTATGCAGTTGTCTTCGTGTGTGTGGCAACGCCTATTCTTTCTCTTGTTGCAGGCCTTGTCCCTGCACTCAAGGCGTGCCGCATGAAACCTTCTGAAATTTTAAGGTCTCAAAGATGATCCTGCGTGCAAAAAAGCTGACCAAATCTTTTAAACAGCCGGGCCTTGTGCAGGTTCTGGATGCACTCGATCTTGAAGTTGCAGATGGCGAAAAACTGGCCATCATGGGTAAGTCTGGAGAAGGCAAAAGCACACTTCTACATCTACTCGGCGCGCTTGAAAGTCCAAGTGGCGGCACCCTGGAATTCCGCGGTGATTCCTATGAAAAAATTGGACACACAAAACTCAGGCGCTCTCACTTTGGATTCATCTTTCAAGACTTTAATCTTCTTGAAGAGTACACCGCTTTAGAAAATGTGCTCATGCCCGCAAAAATCGCGCGCAAAAATGTGAATAAAGGAAGTAGCGCCCATGAAAAAGCGCTCCTTTTACTCGAGCAAGTCGGTCTTTTTCAGCGCGCGCATTTTTTGGGAAAATACCTTTCTGGCGGCGAAAAACAGCGTGTTTCGCTCGCCCGCGCCCTGATGAATGACCCCGATCTCATTTTAGCAGACGAGCCCTCGGGAAGTCTTGATTCCAAAACATCACAAGCTATGTACGAACTCCTTTTCAGCTCTGTCAATGCCCACAAAAAAACTCTGATCGTCGTCACCCACGACACCACCCTCGCCTCCCTCTGCGACCGCACCCTCACCCTCCACTTGGGCAAGCTCCACCAAAAAACCCTATGAAGGAAAATCAGGAGAATCCTTAATATTCTTAACGGGCACGTTAAAAGAGGGCTAAATTTCGAGTACTTTATGGAAATAATGGTTGTAGGGTGTGGGTATGTTGGGTTGGTGACGGGAGCCTGCTTTGCGGAGATGGGGCACCAGGTGACGTGTGTGGATGTCGACCGCGAAAAAATTGCGCGTCTTAAGCAAGGAAAAATTCCTTTTTTTGAGCCGGGATTAAAAGAACTTGTAGAGAGAAATCAGGCAGCGGAACGTCTCTTTTTTACAGACAATTATAAAGATGCTGTTTCTCGGTGCTCTGTTTGTTTCATTGCTGTTGCGACTCCATCAACTCCGGATGGTGGATGCGATGTTCAGTATGTTTTGCAAGCGACAACTTCCATTGCACAAGAAATGCACAAGTACATGGTTTTTGTGATCAAATCGACGGCACAAATTGGAACTGCCAAGGAAGTCGAGCAGCGTGTGCGCGACATTTTGGAAAAAAGAAATGCACCGATCCCCTTTGATGTTGTTGTAAACCCTGAATTTTTGAAAGAGGGGTCTGCTGTTTCCGATTGCATGAAGCCCGACCGGATTGTTTTGGGAGTGCAAAGCCCAAAAGCAGAACAGATCATGCGCGAAATTTATTCAGCATTCACCCTCAATCACGACCGCATTTTAATCATGGATCCAAGTTCTGCTGAAATGACAAAGTACGCAGCAAACGCGATGCTCGCCACGCGGATTTCTTTGATGAATCAGCTCGCCGAAATGTGTGAAAAAGTGGGCGCCAATATCCACGCTGTGCGCGTGGGCATCGGTTCCGATGCACGTATCGGGTATCAATTCCTGTACCCTGGGGTGGGCTTTGGGGGCTCTTGTTTTCCAAAAGATCTGCGCGCCTTAATCGCCACAGCTAAGAAACATGCTTGCGATACCTCCCTTCTTGAAGCAGTTTATTCAATTAATGATAAACAGAAAAAAATAATAATAAAAAAATTAACATCTTATTTTTCTTCTCTAAAAGGAAAAACTATTGCTATCTGGGGACTTTCATTTAAACCCGACACGGATGATGTGCGCGAGGCTCCGGCACTTGCGCTCATTGAGCAACTACTGGCCGAAGGGGCTACCTTGCGCGTTTATGATCCGGTTGCGATTTCATCTGCAAAGCGCAGCATAAAAAGTAGCGAGAAGATTACCTGGTGCCAAGATGAATATATGGCAGCCGAAGGAGCAGATGCTATTGCCCTCATGACAGAGTGGAAACAGTTCCGTTTTATCGATATGGAAAGAGTTCTTAAAACAATGCGCGGCACAGGCTTTTTTGATGGAAGAAACCAGTACAAAGCCCAAGAAATGCGCAAAAAAGGCTTCAACTACTTCGGCATCGGCGTCACTTGATGCCATTTGTAGGCGGTTTCGATGATGGTTGGAAGGTCGGAATAATTCGGCCTCCACCTAAGCTGCGCACGGGCCTTCGATGCATCGGCAACAAGATGTGCCGGCTCTTGGGCGATGCTCGCTTTTTCGTACGTTTGGACTTTTTGTCTCGAGATCCTTTCGATCATGTGCACGACTTCATGCACACTAAAACCTTGTCCAGAGCCTAAATTCAATGTCAGGCTCTTTTTTTCCTGTAGAATCAAGAGAAGAGCTTGAACATGGGCTTCAGCAAGGTCTGTCACGTGGATGTAATCACGAATAGCTGTTCCATCTTTTGTGGGAAAATCCTTTCCGAAAACGCTCAAGCTTGGCCCTCCTAAAGCTGCCGCAAGAGCCAGAGGGATTAGGTGGGTTTCTGGTGTGTGCGCTTCGCCGATTTCCCCTTCAGGATCTGCTCCTGCTGCATTAAAATACCGCAAGCTGGCAGAGACAAACCCATAAGCGCAAGAGAAATCTTTGAGGATTTCTTCGACCATCAGCTTAGATTTTCCATACTGGTGGCACGGAGCAAGAGCTGCATCTTCTCGAAGAAGAATCCCCTCCCCTTTTCCGTAGGAGGAAGCACTGCGTGAAAAGACTAAAAATCTCACATCACAAGGTAACAAAGATACAAAAAATTATAAA
>CAZLDZ010000081.1:0-5961 GCA_964558435.1 uncultured bacterium | reverse complement strand
GGCCTATTTTTTGTTTTAGCATTCAGAAAAAATAACGGCCGATCAAACGCAAGAAAATCATAACCAATAGAGGAGAAATCGCCAATGTAGGCATCTGTCCGCGCAAGCACTGGATAGATAGGCGGGAAGTCGTGGAGAAAATGCACAGTGGGGATTGTGCGGAATTGCTCTTGTAAATAGATGACGTGAGCGGGCTTTTCTTCCTCGAGGAAGGGATGCAGTTTGATGATTAAATTGTAGAAGGGCGAAAGTTCGTGCACCAGTTCTTGGCAGGACTGGAAAAAATCGGTCTGGTTTTCCGCATCGGACCATGTCGGGGCATACAGAAGTGTTTTTTTCGTAGGATCCAAAGAGAGCTTTTCTTCAAAACAGCGGTCATAGAACGCGCGGTGCTTCTGGTAAAAAGCAAAGCGAAAATTTCCTATTCTGCTGAGGCGCTCTTTGCTAATTCCCAGCTGAACTAACTGTTCATACATCTGATTTCCATAAACAAGAATGAGATCTTGCTCAGGAAATGCAGCAAAAGACCTTCCTTTTTCAGAATGGCCGTGTGGACAGAGAACAAAACGGGGTTTTTTGTGAAAAAATAGGTCCAAAAGATGGGCAAGCTCAAGATGCCAAAATTTCCCACACCCATAAATGACGTCATACCCCTGCAAAAACTCTAGAGAAAGTTCCCGATCGAGAATGAGCTGAACATCGACCTGGGGGTAGTAGGTTTTGGCCAGCTGAAAGACATGCTCTTGTGTGACAACAAGAGGAATATCCAGAAGAGCGGCAAGCACCCCCAAATGGTCAAGGTGCGTAAAGGGTCCTGTACTTAAAGCAATTGTTTTTTCCATTTCGTGTAAAACTATTTTACATATGTGTAATGGTACATCGCTTGACGAATCATGGCAAAACGACTGTCGTTATCGAGGTTCTTTTCGATGATTTTATAAATATTAGGGTAATCTTGCCGAGAAATCTCGGTGCCGCAGCGAAAGAGGAAAAGCCCGGGGTCTGTTTTGGCATCGCGGGAATTGGGGTTGAGAAAGAACATGGGGCGGTTGTAAGCCAGAAAGTCGTAGCCGATAGATGACAGATCTCCTAGGTAAATATCCACTCGATCTAAAAGAGGGTAAATTGGGGGGAAGTTGTTGAGCACATAAGGACCTTCAACCGGTTGATTGGGGTGTGGTTTGATGATGAGATTAAAATGTGGGGGGAGCTGTTCTTGTAAATAGGTCATGATGGCTTCCAAACTGGAGGAATTTTCCGCATCCTTCCAGGTGGGAGCATAAAGGATGGTGGGTTTTTGGGGATCAAGCCACGGCAGGGTTTGATCGACTAGTTGGGCGTAAAATTCCCGATGTTTTTCAGCAAAAGCTTTGCGAAAGTTGCCCACATATTCGATGGTTTGCTCAGCATTAAAGGCTCCTTTCAGCTGTAAAAAATCGCGCATTTTTTTGCCGTAAAGGCACAAATGCGCCTCCTGGGAAAGCGCTTCCATTAAAGGAGCTTGATGTCCTTTATCTGAGTTTCCATGTGGGCACCAAACTGTTTTCAGGGTTTTTCCAAGAAGCTTTTGAGGAAAGAAGAAGATTTCTTCCAATGTTCGGTAGGGCAGTGTGGAAAAAATGGTATCAAATCGGGCAACAACCTCGAAGGGCATTTCGTTGTAGTGCAGCTGCATGAGCGTAACTTGAGGGTAAAATTTTTTGGTCAGAGTGGCCATCTGCTCGTCCGTTACAACCAGGGGGATATTTTTAAGAGCGCATAAGGGTGCTAAATGGTCGAGGTGGTGTTCTAAAGGACCATGTAATAGCCCAGCTGTCGTCATGGGTCGCGAGAATTGTCAGTGATGACAGAAGACCTGTGGCGAGCTGCGCGGGGTTGGGCTTTGGGACGAATCATGGGCATAGGAATAGTTAAATTCTTTTCGACTTGTTTGTAAAGCGCCTGGTTGCGGAGGTTTTGGTTGTTCATCCGTTCCATGAGGGCTATGATCTGATCGCGTAGTGAAAGCACTTCACAGCTATTTTCGTCTTGTGACGGGAGCAATTCCTCTAAAACAGGCTCTTGTTTAAAGTATTTGGAAAGTTTTGTAAGGGCTTCCATGCGCATGGTTCTCCAAGAGCTTAAATATTCCATGATGTGGGCCCTCTCTTCCATCACTTTATTCCATGAGGCGCGGTCGTGCATCATGAGGGAAAGCTCTTCTTGATGCAAATTGGCCAGGAGGTCTCTCATGAGATTAACCTCTTTTTGCATCGATTGTTTTAAATCATTGTGGAGGTCGTTCCACTGTGTATTGTTGTTTTCCATACTATTAACCCTCGCCTCAAAAAGTTGACAACCTGCTTGCTGCGGCTTTGCCATATGAATCCTCTTCGTCAGTCATGGTTTTTTCACCATGACCTCCTCATTCGGACCGCTTCGCTTTCATCTGGCTTTGCCTCGCCGAGCATCTTGTCACCTTTTTGAGGCTCGGGTTAATCTCTGTATTATGCAATTGGCGTGCCAAGTCTTTAAGAGGTTGATTTTGTTAATGTTGTATGTTTATACTTGAAGGCCAGTAAGGAAAAAATTTCCTAAGTATATTATGTTTTTTGACTCTGATGCCTTAAAAAGCTGGTTTATTCGAGAAAAACGCTCTTTTCCATGGCGTGGTCACCCTTCTCCGTATGAGGTGTGGGTTTCGGAAGTGATGCTTCAACAAACCCAAGCAAATGTTGTCGTTCCTTATTTTACAAAATGGATGAAGCACTTTCCCACGATCACAGCTCTTGCTCATGCCGGCCGGGACGAAGTCATCAAAATGTGGGAGGGACTGGGCTATTATTCGCGTGCGCGCAATCTCCATGCAGGGGCCTGTTACGTTGTTAAGTTCCATCAAGGCAATCTACCGCAAGATCCTGAAGCGTTAAGCAAAATTCCCGGGATTGGCCCTTATACGCAGGGGGCGATCTTGAGTTTTGCCTTTCATAAAAAAGCAGCCGCAGTCGATGGCAATGTTCTTAGGGTTCTTGCGCGCTATTTTTCGATAGAAGAGGAAATCGAGGGTGCGAAGAAAAAAATTCAGGCGCTTACTTTGGAGCTGCTCCCCCGCCATGAGCCGTGGGTTGTGATGGAAGCGCTCATTGAACTCGGAGCACAGATCTGTCGTAAAACGCCTCTTTGTTCACACTGTCCGCTACGGGGAAGTTGTTTGGGGTCCATGCATCAAAAAGCCCATCTTCTCCCTTTCAAGAAAAAACGGGAAAAAATTACTTTTTTAGAAAGGTCTGTTTTAATCATTATAGCGGAAAAAAAAGTCCTTGTAGGACGGGTAAATCAAAAAAAGGTGATGGCAGATCTCTTTGAATTCCCTTATGTTCTGAGCAAGGAAAAAAAGGCGATGGACGAGCTTTTGCTGGGCTGGGGTCTTAATGCCACTTTTTGTACAGAGCTTGAGCAAGTCGAACATAGTTTTACACGCTTCCGCGCTAGACTTTTTCCCTCGATTTGGCAGGCGGAAAAAGAGGTCCCCGTGGAAGATTATGATTGGATTCCGTGGGAAAATTTAGTAAAACTTCCTTTCTCTGCAGGACATCGACGCATAATTGAAATGGTACAAAATGCGCATATTACACACTGAAAGTTCATCGGGATGGGGTGGGCAAGAAATCCGCATCTTAAAAGAGTCGCTCGGCTTACAAGAACGTGGGCACGAGTTCTTTTTTGCAGTGGCAAAAGGGGGCGTGCTTGTGCACAAAGCGCGGGAAAAAGGCTTTTATGTTTTAGAGCTTCCATTTAAAAAGTTTTATGTTCTTTTTACCCTTGTAAAACTGATTTGGATGATCCGGAGATTTAAAATAGATCTCCTTGTCACCCACTCATCACTAGATGCATGGATGGGGGGAATCGCGGCACGCCTGGCACGTTGTCCTGTGATACGGATGCGCCATTTATCAACACAAATCCGGCCGGGGTTAAATAGTAAATTATTATACAAAACGCTGGCAGATTTTGTGGTGACGACATCCACCTCTGCAGCAGAGCAGATCCAAAAGCAAGCAAATATTTTGGCCTCTCAATGTGTGTGTATTCCGACGGGTGTAAATACCCAAGAACTTGTGGTCGATCAGAATGCTGTTTTAGAATTTCGTAAAAAATACAAGATTGCCCCCGAACATTTTCTTGTAGGAACTGCCTGTTTTGTCCGCTCTTGGAAAGGCATTGAAGATCTTTTGAAGGCAGCGGCTCTTTTGAAACATAAAAAAGAGATTAAGTGGCTCGTCATTGGGGGGGGATTTGTCGATCGATACAAGCCGCGTGCACAAGAGCTCGGCATTCAAGAAAATGTGATCTTTACAGGGCATTTAGAGCCCCCCTATTCTGCAATGGCCGCTTTGGATGTTTTTCTTCTTCTCAGCACAAATCATGAAGGTGTGTCACAAGCTCTTCTTCAAGCCGCATATTTAGAAAAACCGCTAGTTACGACGCCTGTAGGAGGACTTCCAGAGGTTTGTTTGGATCATAAAACAGGCCTTGTGGTTCCTGCTTTTTCTCCTGAAAAGGTTAAAGACGCAGTCCAAAAGCTCATAGAAAATGGGGATTTGCGACAAGAGCTTGGGAAAAATGGCAAGAGGCTTGTCCAAGAAAAGTTCTCTTTTTCTTCGATGCTCGATCAGATGGAAAAAATTTATCGAGACGGCGTGGTATCCTGCGCTTGTCTATAAAGGCTTTTTCCGCCATGGGCTCCCATCACAAAATAGACGAGCGGTGGTAGAAAAATAGATAGGATCAGATAAACGACGCCTAAAATGAGCTGAGTTGTTTGCTCCTGTTTTAAGAAAAACTGCAGGACACTGCGGGTGATTCTTTCGACACCCGAAGCAAACAAGGCTCCCAAAACAGCTCCGACCGTAGCTAAAAGCAGCGCCCAGCCGCAGCCAAAAAAAGCAAAACTAAAGAATAGGGCAAAAATAAAAGAAAGCCCAAATAATACGATAAATCGATTCTTCTTAGTAAAATTTCCGATTTCTTTTATACTGATGTCTTTCTTTTTTTCCCCGTCCATAACTACCCCTTAGTTCTCTTTTCTTGTTTTGCTTTTAAATTTTATTTATATTTTTTTGCAATCTCTTCTTTGCGTTTTTTCCATTTTTCTCTAGACTCTCTACTAATATGTTCATTGGCAGATCTCCAAGATTTAGCATTGAAGATCTTTTGCGTTTGGGTTTGGGCGTCTGCACGGTGGCATGTGTTTTTTTTATCGTAGGATTTCTATTCATGTTTTTTTTCGATAAGACGCAGCAGAATTCCATGAAAAAGATTATCGCGTCGCCGCGTCTTGAGAATAAAAATCTATGGCTTCATGACTCGATTGGCAAAGGGCCTCTTTCTCTGAGCGTAGAGCGTTCGATGCAATTCATGCCCTGGCTTAGTCAAGAGCTTTTGCTTCTTGCAAAGAACACAAGGCCGAATGTGAAGAGCGAAGAGGCGAAGCTTCTTTTGAGCACACGAGGCTCTGGAGGAGAAAAAATCGTAAGTCTTGGAGAAATACTCTTTTTAAGTGAGCTCAGTAAGGAAAAAGAGGGAAAGCGGGGGTTGCGCTTTAGTGAAATTCCCACAGTGTTGTCAGTCAGGCCTCTATTTTCGAATAGAGATCAGGTCACGTTTGAGGTCATTCGGGGTCAAACGCAAGAAAGAGGCGAGCTCATTTTAAATCTAGCTTCAGAAACAGGAGAGCATTCCTCAATTAGCCAAAAACAGGAATCAATATTTGCACGTTCCATTCTTTCTGCAAAACACTGGGGAAAAGATCGACTTTTAGAAGTTTTTGGCGGGGGTGCATTTAGAGCGCTGCGAGAAAAAGAAAAAATTCAGTTGGGAGGAGAAGAGGGGAGCGCAACCTTTTTTGTTGGATCTGGAGATTTTTTTCAGTGGCAAGAAGGCAGCTGGAAGGAGACTTCTGCTAAAAGCCTTCTTCCAAAT
>CAZLDZ010000080.1:0-5980 GCA_964558435.1 uncultured bacterium | reverse complement strand
CCTTTCCAGCATCTACCTCCGTCTCAAGCAAGAAGCACTAAAATTTTTAGTATCTAAATAGACAATTAAGGCGATCTCTGCTACATTGTTTCGCCTATGACAAAAGCTATCACTCCAGAAAACGTACCTTTTGCCGTCGATCACAGCTATGCCCAGTGGGAAACCTTCGAATATGCAGCTTCGTGGGTCCTTGCAGCTGCCTACATCGCAGCTGTCGTCGCCGCCATGATCTTTACGGGCATCACAGCGCCCATCTACCTTCCGGTCACCACTGTAGCTGCCATGGGAGCTTTCCAGCCCGTTGCGGGATGGTTTACCACGATACGCGCCTGGGCTGCGGAAAATGGAGAAAAAGCACAAGTTGAAGCGGACGTGCAACAGGAACTAGGCGGTATAACTGATGACACCCCACCCAAAAAATGTCCCTTAAAAGCGCGCATGTTTGTTTGGGGGATAAAAGTTGCTGCTCTTTCTGAACAAGCACACGAACGACCTGAGTATGATTTAGAAAAACTAGGGCTTTATGAACAAGCTGTGCGCGCAAAAGTCATGGCAGTATTTTACATGGCCATTTATGACGAAGTTATACCAACAGAAGCAGACTTTCCCATAGAATTTGTCACAGATAAGCCACCCTTGCGCATACAAGCTCTACAACAAGGAATTCGCTCCATCTGCACGGGTGATTCAGGTGAAGATGAGCCTTACCTTCGTATTCGTGCCGACTCTCTTTCTTTCAATTTAGTCAAGGACATGTCTCAAGTCGAGCTATACGATAGAGCTTTTCCATCAAGACAGTCCTCATTAAAACGATAATTTTTCTTCATCCTGTTTATCCTGTCCATCCTGTTATTTTTTCTTAGCTACAATCAGTGATATAAACACTGAATCAGTGAGGAAGCGGCAACGAGCCTCTGCACCTGAAAGGGTTCCTTGAAAATTTCCAACAGAAACGGAATGGATTCCCTGTCGCCGATGTGGCCGAGCGCTTCTAAGATGTGGATTTTGGTTTCCCGATCCATGTGTGGAAAGACTTCCTGCAAGACTTTTACAGCAGAGCTTTCGCCGCCCAAAAGCGCTAAAATGAATGCGGCTTGCATGCGGATTTTCTGATCGGGATCGGTCAGGAGCTTTTCCACGAGACTCAAACATTCTTCATTGCCCTCTTCGAGAAGGGTGGCGATGGCAGCGCCACTTACACCCCACGTCTGGTTTTTTAACAGGGCTTTTACTGCGTCAAGAGCTTTGGGATAGCGCATGATGCTGAGGACCGAGAGAAGATCGAGTTTGACGAGCTGATCGACTACGACAGGAAAATGCGGAATATGGTCGACGTGAGAAATGCGGCTGGGGGCCAGTGTGCGAAAAAGGGGATTCATCTGGTTATCCCACATCCATAATTCTTTGCGCTCTTTTGACAGCACAGAGAAAATCGTGTCGCACGCAAGTTTTGTCTCGTGACGCAGCCCAATGAGCCCCATCGCCAGATTGACTTGGGTGTAGAAATCGGTTGTGTTTTTCAGCATTTCTGCGGTGATCTCTTTGCCGCGCACTCCGGCTGCTGCAAGCGCACTTGAGGCGAGCCTTTTTTGCATAAGATCGCCTGTAAGAATCCATTTTTTTAAGTGCTGGCCTCCCCGCTCATCTCCCAGGACAAACACAGTCCAGGCGGCTGTGATCGCGACTTGCGGCGTTGGATCTTCGAGAAGGGGCAGGCACTGTGCTAAAACTGCGCCCTCAGACGGACGTAAAAGCCCTAAACAATTGAGCACAGAAAGGCGCACTTCATAAGATGTATCTTTGAGAAGTTCTGTGATGCAAGATGTATGCTGCTTTAAATCGAGGTGGGCGACGAGCTCACTTGCAAGCTGCCTGAAGCCTGCGCGCGGACTTGAAATGAGTTTTTGGAGATCTTCTTCGGAAATTTCTTCAACCATATGGGCGAGGGCCAAAATAGCTTGCCCTCTTTCTTCAGGAAGTGTTTTCGAATGGGCGATAATCTCTTTAAGTTTGCTGTGCGCACTTTTCATACGGAGCTGCCCGATGGCGTGCAGCACTTCCAGGCGCACATACCAAATTCTCTCTTCATGCAGAAGTCTTAAAAGCTCATCTTGCAAAGGCGTGTCTCCAAACGAGGCGGCAAGACGCACGGCGACAGCGCGCAGCCACGAGTTGGAGCCGCGCATCTCTTTTAAAAGAAGAGGGAGGGCTTTTGCATCATTTGTCGAGCAGGCGCCAAAAAGCGAGCTCAGCCTTACGACAGGCTGCGCGGAATTTTCTCCCTTATTCAAAACCCCCCAAGCAAGCATTTCTAAAAGATGCCGCTCATCGGATTTTATGCCATGCACACGCACGGCGCGCTTCCATGCTTCAAGAGCATCCACCTCATCCCCTTTGGCACAAAGAGCGCGAATAAAAGAGACTTGAAGCTGCTCGGATTCTGGAAAAAGGATGAGGGCGCGTTTGGCTTCTTGGACAGCAGAATACGAGTCGTGCAAAAGAAGATGGGCGCTGATGCGTCTTCCAAACTCCTCAGGTGATTCTGCAAAAACAGAACAGACAAAAAAAACCAGGAAAATAGCTCTCATTCTACGCCGATGTGGCTGCGCATTTTTTGGCCGCCGAGCAGATGAAAATGCAAATGCATGACGATTTGTCCTCCATCGGCGCCACTGTTTGTGAGAAGCCTGTAGCCATCCGCAATGCCCATTTCCTCGGCAAGCTTCTGGGCCACTTGTATCATTTCTGCAATTAAGGGGATGTCTTCTTTTTGCACCGCCTGCAAATTGGGAATTTCTTTTTTGGGCATGATCAGAATATGAATCGGCGCTGCAGGGGCAATGTCTTCGATCGCAAGAATCCTCTCGTTCTCAAAGACTTTTTTGCTGGGAAGTTCTCCCCGAATGATTTTGGCGAAAATCGTACTCATTTCTCCTCCAAAACTTTCTTCAAGGCCTTCAGAACATCTTCTCGAGTTTTCCAGACGGAAATAAAGCGCCCTTTATGGCAAAAAATGGCGCCTTCAATGCCGCTGACTCGTGCAAGCTCCTCATCGCGCAAACCCGCCCATTCTTTAGGAAGCGGTTTGCGCACCTGCATGCGGTCACTTAAATTGGGAGGGATGCCGCGCAGCTTCCAGTGCTCCCCACTCGGCATGACCACAAAAAGGGCTGGGTGCTCATCTCCTCCCAATTCGAAAAAACTTTCTATCCAAGGGATCGGTTTTTCAAATAAAAGGTAGGGGAGCCTTTTTTCCATGCTCTCTTTAACTTGCGCTTTGCAACCGACGATGTACGTAAATCTCTCCAGCAACCTTCTTAAATGGCCGCATGTGAACGAAAGCGCCTCAAAGAAGCACGCATTCTGCACTTCTTCCGGCGCATCGTGCATGGGAGGGACAAAGTTGGCAATCACATGCGAAAATGTGCAAACTCCCACAGAAGCCAATGTTTTTCCCGTGTCGTGTGCGTCAATTCCCAAAACCAATGAACGGTTAAAAAAGTCATACGCAGCAGCATTCATTTTTTGTGTATCGCGCAAATAGAGCAGAATCATGCCTGCAGAGCTGAGTTCTCCGTCGTACATGAGTTGATGGTGGTCGAAGCGTTTTTTGGCAGGATCATAAATTCCCCCCACATCGCACACATATTCACACTTTTTCAAAACCGCCTCATCGCGCGTGCGCACCACCTTCGCCACATCAATGAGATCGAACAGCAGCAAAAGAGCGCATGCTGTCACCTCATCCGCATGGAAAGTCCCATCATGTGTGCCAAAACTACGAGGAGTCATCATCTTTCCCCTTAAAAAGAACCCTCCCATTATGTCCATTAACAATAAAAAATCAAGCAGAGATAAAAAAAGCAAAACGAGAGGATAAGAGTTTTTATTGCTGTTTGAATAGACATGTCGGGTGACACGGCACTTAAGTGTCCGTGTCCCCTGCGACCCCCTTGCGCCTCATCTCGCTTTGATAAATTGCATCCTCGACGGAGGGGCTGTGTACCACACGCCCCTCCGCTGAGGACGCGATTTATCAAAGCCAGATAAAGCCCAAAGGGGGTAGAGCCCAATCGCAAAAATTTTGGGTATTTCGACTGCGTCAAAGCCCCGGGCTTCGACTCCTGAGTGCAGGTCCATATTGGTTTAATATGAACCTGCACTCAGGAGCCGAATCGCGGGAGCTTTCACGTCAGTCCAAATGCCCAAAATTTTTGCGATTGGGCTCCGAGCGGGGGGTCGGGACACGTAGTGCCAGACCCCCGACTTGTGTGAAAGAGGCGCTTCCATATCTTCTATATTTCTATATTCATTCTGTGTAGAAATTCATTTTTTTGGTAGTACGGAGGGATGGAGAGCTATCTTGTTTCTGCGCATTTCGATCTTGCAACGCCAGATGGGGCCATTAAGGAGTTAAAAACTCTAAAAGATGGTTCTTTAGAAGCTGTTGTGCAGATTGAAAACATCTCGCCTGCTTTTGCGGGATTTCGCATTGAGAAGGAGCATCTTTTCTTCAACTTTAAAAGTACGCTGGCTCAGCTCGGTGTGAATGCCGTTGCACAAGAAGTCCATCTAGACCAGAAAAAATGTATAGCTGAGGTGAAAGTCCATATCTTGGGGATTGGGCCAGTCGCTAAAAAGATGCTTACCTTTTTACGTGTGGGTGCTTACATCGGAAAGCTCTTTGCCATGGACCCTAAAAGACGGGTGCGCAGCCCCGATTATCTTTTGCGCATGTTTGGAAGATCGGACCGCCAAGGGCGTCCCTTGCTTTCTTTGGGTGGGCCTCATGGAAGTGACCAACTTGTTTTAGAAACGATTGAAGGAAAAGCCGTAGCCTTTCTGACGCTGCAAGAAGGGCGCCTTGAGTACACTGATACGATTTTAGGCCTTCTTCCTGTCTTAGAAAAAGCGCTGCACCACCCAGAAAAAAGTGTGCGCTCGCTTCTTCAGCTTGAGCAAGTTTGGCATGAAGGAGCAAAAAGAGTTGTGGAGGAAGGAAATATTTTACTTGTCCGCACTCCTCCCCTGCACGTCCGCACAGTTTTTGGAAAGGTTGTCGATGATCTTTTACCTCATGGCTACCACCACACAAGCGCCGCTATTTTGGACCCCACGACAAAAGCTTCCGGCGATGTCTATGAACTTTTCGGCGCATCTCAGCGCGAGCTTACGGATATTCCCCTGGAATTTTATACTTTAGAGCCACACCGCGAACACGTCTTTTTTGCCGATCGAGACCAGCTGCAGAGTTGTCTTGAGCAGCCGAGCTACATTTTTCAAGCGTTTGAAACGGCACCCAAACCCCAGGAGCTGCGCGCTGCTGTCTTTGTCGTCAAAGGCGAACAGCTCATCCATTTAAAACCCCAAGACTGGATTGCGCGTGAGCCCATCAAAAGTGAATTCCCTGGCCTGATCCACCCGGGAAGGCAAGCCCTCATGGTGGAGCGCTACATCCACCAGCAGCCCTCTTACCCTTTTTTAAAAAGTATCGAAGATGGCCTGATCACAAGTGAAGGCATTCTTTTGTCGCGCTACTTCCCCTCGCCACTTATGAAAAAAATGCTCATTGGGGATCTCGTGCAGAAAAATTTAAAGGCGATTTATTTTGAGTCCCCCTCCTTTTCAGCAGGGCCTTATTTCTCTCACGAAGACCGCTCGATGTTGCTCGACCTTGCAAAATTTGCGATCCCTGTGTTTTGGGCGGACAAGAGCATGGGAAGAATCCTTCAGTATGTGCCAAAGCCCGATAAAGACTGCGGGATGTTCGTCCCGCTGCATGCTGTGGAAACTTTTTTGAAAGCCACCTTTTTTGGTGTCTACGGATCCAATTTAAATGCGGAACTGGCCTTTGAGCAAGAACTTACCCTGCTTTTTCAAGGCATCAAAGAAATGAGAAAAGAGCTCGATCACCCTCTGCTCAACAAAAAAACTCCGCTTGCGCTCATTACAGGTGGTGGCCCCGGCGTGATGGAGATGG
>CAZLDZ010000079.1:2824-6081 GCA_964558435.1 uncultured bacterium | reverse complement strand
GGGGGCCAGCGGGGGGTCGGGACACGTAGTGCCAGACCCCCGACTTGTGTGAAGGGAGGCGCTACAAAAAATCTTATTTTCTAGAATTTTCCTAACGGAAAATTCCCTTTTTTTTCTTATAAAAAAAAAGCGCCTGATGTCAGAGACATCAGGCGCTCACTTTTTCGCGCAAAAAAGCTGCAGAAGAAATTAAATTCCTTCTACGTTCTCGCTTCTCTTGTTGAGATAGTTCTCTTGGTATCCCTTGAGATCATTCACGTGAATAACCCAAGCGGCTCCTTTACGGTGTGCCTTAAGAAGGCCTACACGTGTCGCATAATAAATTTTCTGCGCAGGAACATTCAAGAGTCTTGCAGCTTGATTGACTGAATAGAACCCTTTTTGATTGTCAAAAAGAAGTTCTCCGTTGAACAGTGACTTCGTACGGGAATACTTGAGTTTACGGTAGTTCTCAAGATCTTCTAAGTTGATCGTCCATCGTGTAGTATCTTTCGATGCTTTCAGCTTTTTTTGCTTAATCGCAACGTAGATTGCTTGGCGCGTCACGTTATTAATGCGTGCAGCTTCCGTGATGGAAACGACTTTCTTTTTTCCCAAAGCATCATCATCGATGATTACTCCTTCGGTGAGTTGGGTGTCGTCCATTTTTAATTCCTCCTAAAATTTAACCTTTTGCTTTAAAGACCTGAATTTTCTTATATCTGGCCTTTTCTTGCTAACGTTTTTTTACGCCAAAATAGGTTTCTTTTTATTATTAGAGTATCATCTATTATGGTGATCAATAATTATCACATAAAATTGAATTGAAAGCAACCATCCCCTCAACTTTTTTTAAAAATTTTTGGGAACTGGCCTTAAACACCTGAGCTCGCGTATGCTACGTTTATATCCTTTTTAGGGGGGCTATGGCGTTATTTAGGTCCTATTTCTTTTGGTTTTTCTTAGTATTTTCTTATCTCCTTGAGGCTAAGCCGCCTACGCTTTCGCCACGCGATACGCGCGTCAAAATAGAAGAGGTCTTAAAAGCCCACGTCTCCTATCAAGAACTGACTTCAGAGCTTGCAGCCCGCGCTTTTGAAAATTATTTAGATGAAATCGACCCCAGTAAAACGTATTTCCTTGAGCCTGAGATAGTTAAGTGGCTGAAACCTACAGATGAGCTCCTTTCTAAAACTTTAAGCGCGTATAAAAGTGAAGATTTTTCTGTCTTTGAAGAGATCCACGAGCAGTTTATCCATGCAGTGGGCCGCCGTAGCCGTCTTGAGGAGCAGGTCAAAGACACCCCTCATCGCAAGGATGTCAAACCTGCCGATTTCAAAGATCTTGCCTGGGCAAAAAACGAGGAAGAACTTTTAGAGCGGCTCATTCAAATCCGCTCCTTACAGCTCGATGCAGGCGAAAGGCTCGAGCAAGAATCCAAGGAAAAGTTTTTAGACCGCATTGCCAAACGCAGAAAGAACCATGAGCAGGAAATTTTGGGAAGCTCGCCCTCTGAGCGTAAGCAAATTGTTCTTTCCTATGTCTTAAAAGCGACGACTTCCGCCCTTGACTCGCAGACCAATTATTTCACGCCGAAAGAAGCCAACCAATTCATCATTCAAGTGCAGCAAAGGCTCTTTGGCATCGGGGCGCAGCTGCGCGACGATTTAAGTGGATTTACCATCATGCGTCTTCTGGACGAAAGCCCTGCTAGTCGCGATAAAAAACTCAAAGTGGGCGACCGCATCATCGCTGTGAATGGAGAAGCAGTTGTCGGGATGGACATCACTGAGGCAGTAGAACTCATCCGCGGCCAACAAGGAACTCCTGTAAAATTGACCATTTTAAGACAAAATAAAGAGGGAGAAAACGCCCAGGAAGAAAAATTAGAAGTTGAGCTAATCCGGGGCGAAGTGGTCCTCAAAGAGTCACGCTTAGAAACCTCCCATGTGCCATATGGCGATGGCATTTTGGGCATTTTGCACCTATTTTCTTTCTACCAAGACTCCCACAGCTCTTCGGCCACCGACCTTCAAAAGGCGATCGAAAGTTTGAAAAAAGAACACAATCTCAAAGGGATTGTTCTGGATTTGCGCAACAATGCGGGAGGGATCCTTCCGCAAGCTGTCTCCGTGACAGGACTTTTCATCACCAAAGGAGTTGTCGTTTCCGTGAAAGACAACTCAGGGTATGTGCAGCGCTTGCGCAACATTGAAAGCAAAATTGTGTGGGATGGACCCCTAGTTGTCCTCACAAATCGGGCAAGTGCCTCTGCTGCAGAAATTGTGGCACAAACTTTAAAAGATTACGGAAGAGCCTTTGTGATCGGCGACGAGACCACATATGGAAAAGGGACCTTCCAAACATTCACCTTGGAATCGGCAGGTTTTGGCAAGGTCAATCCCAAAGGAGAATACAAAGTCACACGTGGACGCTACTACACCGTCTCCGGAAAAAGCCCACAATTGACGGGTGTTTCTGCCGACATCGTGGTTCCTGGTTTCCTATCCGAGATGGAAGTCGGAGAAAAATTCTCCAAATTCCCTGTGACAAGCGATCAGATCGAATCGAGCTTTGAAGACGATCTTTCCGATATCCCCCTGGCCCATCGCGACCAGATCGCCAAACTCTATAAATTCAATCTGCAGCCCGTGTTGAATACCTATAACCCTTATTTAGAGAAATTGCGCACAAACTCCCAAGAGCGCGTCGCCAAAAACCAAAACTATCAAAACTTTCTTAAAGAGCTCGCGAAAAAGGACAGCCCTCCCGATGAGGCGCTTGCCTTTGGGCAAACCGACCTCCAGCAAGAGGAGGCAATCAATATACTAAAAGATTTAGTTTTCCTCATGAACCTGGAAAATAAATCCTAAGCGGGTTATACTATCCTCCTTTAACTCGAGGAGTCTTATGTCTAGTTACGCTGTTTCTGCATCCTATTTATACACAGGTTTAGATCTTTTTTCACCGACGTACACGCCGGGCAAAAATATTGATTCGGACGGGGACAATTGCCTGACAATAACAGGGCGCGCGATTTGGTTTATAGGGACTCCCATTCCGGCTTTTGTGGGCGTGATCCTGAATGGAAGCCGAGCTGCGATTTACGCTCTTGCTTCGCTCTGCCAAAATGAGCAAGATGCCAACGATCTCACAAATCGAGCTTGGGACTTTTTAGGGGGGTGTGTGTGGGATCTGGTTCTTGGTGTAGGCGCATCTTTTTATTTGGCTCCAAATACTTTGCTTGCTCTGGGAGCAAGTGCCCTTTTAGGCCCACT
>CAZLDZ010000079.1:0-2724 GCA_964558435.1 uncultured bacterium | reverse complement strand
GTGAAAGACAAGTATGGCGAACTTTACAAGGCATGGAAAAGCTCACTGAAAAAGGCACGCAATTCATGCAACCTAAAAAACCATGACCGTACGCGTACGCATTGCTCCATCTCCGACTGGTGATCCGCATGTGGGCACAGCCTACATGGCGCTCTTTAATCTGATTTTTGCGCGCCATTTTGGTGGGAAATTCATCCTCCGCATTGAAGATACCGATCGCACGCGCTCGCGCCCTGAATATGAAAAGAGCATCTTCGATGCGCTGCATTGGACGGGCCTTCAGTGGGATGAAGGGCCAGATGTGGGTGGACCTTTTGGGCCTTACCGCCAATCGGAGCGCACCGATATCTACCGTACGTATTGCCAAAAACTTTTAGATGCTGGCAAGGCTTACAAATGTTTTGCCACGCCCGAAGAACTTGCCGAGATGCGTGAGATGAGTGTAAAGCTTGGGCAGCGCGTAGGGTACGATCGCAGATACCGCAACTGCAGCTCTGAGGAAGTGATCAAGCGTGAAAAAGAAGGACAGCCTTTTGTGGTGCGCTTGAAAGTGCCTCTTACAGGCGAGTGCGTCTACGAAGATGGGATCAAGGGAAGGATTACAGCTCCTTGGGCAGACATCGATGACCAAATTCTTTTAAAATCCGATGGGTTTCCGACGTATCACCTTGCCAACGTTGTCGATGATTTTCTCATGCAGATCACGCACGTGATCCGCGGCGATGAGTGGATGAGCTCGACACCCAAACATATCCTTCTCTACGAATCTTTTGGCTGGAAGCCGCCGACATTCATGCACATGCCCCTTCTTTTGGGAAAAGATGGGAAAAAATTATCCAAACGGCGCAACCCCACATCGATCTTTTACTACCGTGACAGCGGCTATCTTCCGGAAGCTTTCGTGAATTTCATGACACTCATGGGCTACAGCATGAAGGAAGATAAAGAGATCTATTCTCTTGAAGAAATCATCCGGGAATTTGATCCCAAACGCATCGGCGTCTCGGGCGCTTTTTTTGACATGCAAAAGCTCGATTGGATGAACCAGCAGTATTTAATCACAAAAATCCCGGAAAATCAGCTCTGGGAACGGATCAAAGGCTGGGGCTTTAATGACGCTGCCATGCACAGACTCATGCCTCTTGTGCATACACGCATCAAGACCTTTGGCGAATTCATGGAGCTATGCGGCTTTTTTTTCATCAACCACCTCCCTTATACCGAAGAGCTCCTCTGCCCAGGCATCCCCAAAGAAAAAGTGGCCCTCATGCTCCAGTGCACCATCTGGTGTTTAGATGAACTAGAAGATTGGGGAAAACAAGGCATTGAAAAAGCCTCGCACGAAATCGCAAATGCCTTCGGTGTCCACCATAAAAAAGTGATCATCCCGGCTTTATATGGCGCCCTGACGGGTAAACGTTCTGGCCCTCCACTGTTTGAAGCTGTGGGGCTTTTGGGCAAAGACCGCACCCGCGCCCGCCTGCTCCAGGCAATCGAGTTTTTAGGAGGCATTTCTAATAAAAAAGCCGACCTCTTAACGAAAGCGTGGACAAAACGGGACTGTAAGGAAATTTAGAGTTTTTCAGAAGCTTGCTGCTCTTCCTCTCCATCGGAAATGACATAGGTCGGCTGCGAATAGCCGGTTTGCAGGCATCCAGAACACAAAGTAAGGATAAAGATCGCAAGAAATCCCAACATATGTTTTTTCTAATACTATGAGTATTCTACAAACTGCGCAAGCCCAAGTCAAAAAACAGACGCTCGTCACTATTCAAGAGCGTTATCTCCTCACAAAAGCAGGCTCTTCGAAAGAGACCTACCACATTGTGCTCAATACAAAAGGAAAAGAGCTGGCCTTTTCAGTGGGAGATTCTATTGCAGTCTATGCCCAAAACGCTCCGGCACATGTTCAGCAGGTCCTAGACGCGCTACATGCCCAAGGAGACGAGCTTGTTGTATCTGTCCGTACAAAAGAACTGGTCACCCTGCGCGATTTTTTGACCACGAAGGCAAATCTTGCCAAGATTCCCTCCGATTTTCCTAAAAATTCACTGCAAGAATTTTGCAATCAATGCGCACCCCTCCTCCCCCGTTTTTACTCCATCGCCTCTTCTCCGCACGTGCATGCAGATGAGATCCATTTGACTGTCGTCCTGACCACTTTTGATCTTTTAGGAGAAAAACACTTTGGCGTTGCCAGCTATTTTCTGTCCCATCTCGCCGAAGTGGAAAAAACGCAAATCCCCATCTATGTGCAAAAAGCCCATGCCTTTTCTCTTCCTGATCCCAACACCCCGATCATCTTGATCGGACCCGGAACAGGCATCGCCCCTTTCCGCGCCTTCATGCAAGAAAGAAACGCTTTAAGCCACCCAGGAAAAAATTGGCTCTTTTTTGGGGAACGCAACCAGAAAACCGACTATTTTTATGAAGAATTTTGGCAAGAGCTTGCCGCCCAAAAAAAACTGCGCCTCGACCTGGCCTTTTCGCGCGACCAAGAAGAGAAAATCTACGTCCAAAGCCGCATGCTCGAAAATGCTCCCGACCTCTGGTCCTGGATCCAGGAAGGCGCTTCGATCTACGTCTGCGGCGACGCCAAGCGCATGGCCAAAGATGTCACCGCAACTCTGCAAAAAATCGCACACGAACACGGCAACATGTCGCCTGAAGAAGCACGCGCCTTCATCAAAAGCTTGCGGGCCCAGAAGCGCTACCTACAGGATG
>CAZLDZ010000078.1:0-6088 GCA_964558435.1 uncultured bacterium | reverse complement strand
TGATAAATCGATTCTCCCTCGGGTCGCCGTGCGGAGCACTGGTCGACCGCGCTTTCGCTCTCGTTCGAATCAATTTCTCTGTGCCATATAAAGCCATCGGCTGCTCGCGCACTCACTTCCCACGCCGAAGGCGAAGGGACGTGTAACGCCAGACCCCCGACTTGTGTGAAAAAAGCGCTCATTTGGATTTTATATCCATTTATTCATCATTCTATTTGTCATTGTCTCCCTTGATCAGGTTATAAACGTAGGGGGAGAACCTTAAAGGCAAGATATAAATGATTGGCGCTTTTCGCTCGACTATTGTCTTGATATTGCCTATGGTGCCTGAAGAGAGTTCCCAAGGAGGGCCCGTGTCTGTTGACCACTTGTAGCCGCTTTTTGTAGCGGGGTCTCTATCAAGGCTAATAATGGCGGAATAAACCACTTGATTCATCCCCTTAAGATAGGCAGCAATTTCGGAATTACGAACATCCGATTTGAGCTCTTCCATTGTGACAGGATAGGGAGAAATGAATTTTACTTTCCCTTGAAGGAATCCATAAAGTTTTGGGTCAACTCCAGAAACTTCAATTTCTACGGGAAGATTAACATCTAAAAGTTCGCCATACTGCGCAGGAAAAGTCGCGTAGTATTGCAGACCTTGACCTTTGGGAACGGGAATTTCTAGGGAGCTAATTTCTTGTCCGGGCAAGACGCGATCTCCGGGAGCGATGAGAACTTCTAGAATGCGTCCGCTTTTTTCAGAATGGATTTCAAGGAAGCCCGCTTGCAGAAGTAAGCGGTCGAGATCTCCCTGCAAAAGGACAATTTCATCTTGCTTGGCTATGATTTCATCGACCCGATAGGACCTTTCCATATCTTCTTGAATGCGCGCAAGGTTGGCCTTAGAGTTTTCAATTTCAATTTCCGCTTCATGGATTTTATTTTTTGCCTCTTCGACCTTGGGCGGTGGGATAATTCCTTTCTGAGCAAGCCGCTTTTTTGCTTCGAGATCTTTTTTCAAAAAAGGAAGGGAGCCCTCTGCCACTTTCATCTTAGTAAGGGCGCTATCTTTTTCTTGGGCAAGTGTGCTTTCTTTTGCACGTCTTTCTTCTTCAATCCGTGCGGCAAGAGTATGGAGCTCATTCTGCTTCTGAGTGATTTCTCCCTTTTTTAAATCGATATTGAGTTGGAGGGTCGAATTTTGCGCTTTGGCAATCAGAGTCCCCTTTTCAATAAACTGCCCTGCATCGACAAAAACTTCTGTAACGGTGCCTTCTTGACTGGCGATGATGACGAAAGGGCCAGATTCGGTTCTCGAAATTCCCACGCCATTGACTTTTACAGGAATGGAACCCGCTACACTCCAGATCAGCGCCGTTAAAAGAAGGGCAAAACAGGTGTAAAGAGCGATCCAGACTTTGGAGCTTGCCACCTGCATGAGCTGATCCAAAGCCTCAGAGGAGACAAGCTTTTTTAAGCGTTGTTTTTCTATACTTGTTTGACCGTTACTCTCCGGTGTAGTCATCGAAGACAAACTCCTCGTCTATGGGTTCTTCTGGTTGTGGAGGTGGCTCTGGACAATAAGTCTCTAAAAACATCGCAGGCGAAAGGGTGACATCATCCATTTCTACGTCGCGTTTCATATGCTCCCACTTAACAAGTGTTCCTGCCAAAAATTGCAGCTGCGCTAAATTTTGAGCAAAAAGCTTTTCCAGAATGGTTTCTTGGATCTGGATCTGTTGCCAATTGGTTTGCATCTGGAGGACGACAAAATAATCGCTTAAGCCCGCTTCTAATTTAAGGATTTCACTATCGACAGCTTTTTGGTACTGGCGTGACGAGGCTTTCATTTTTTCCACTTCACTATAAAGGGCGTTATATAAGGTAAAAGCTGTTTTAAATGAGGAGATAATCTGACCCTCGAGTTGACTTGCATTGACGAGTGCTTGTGAGCGCGCAGCGCGCTGCTGGCGCACTAAGCCTTTTGCCACATCATTATAGATCGGAAAAGAAAAGCTCAGGCCAATTGTGTAGTTTTTTTGGGGGCCGCTAAAGGAAGCAGAATCGTACATGCCCCCATGAGGCCCGGAACGGGTGTTGGCAAGCTGGATTGTTCCCAGGACGTCGAGTTCAGGAAGAAGAGAGTTTTTAGCAGAACGCAAATTCAGGTCGGCAATCGTGATCGAAAGTTGTGCGGCGACAAGGTCTGCGCGGTTTTTGCAGAGAAGATCGAGATAAGTATCATACCAAGTCTGCGTCAATGGACATAAGATGTCTGAAAAAGGGAATCCCTCTGTAATCACCTCGGGAATTTGGGCAGCTTCCTCCGGTGCAAGCCCCATGGCAAGAAGAAGCGCGTTATAGGTAGATTTGACATCTTGTTCTGCTTGGAGACGATTGGAAACCGCAGAATTGTAGTCTGCGCGCGGCTGGTACAGTGAAGCGTATCCTTGCTGCCCTTCTTGAACAAGGGCTTTGGCGTAGTCCTGCAGTTTGTACAGACGCTCTTCTTGTTCTTGTTGGAGAATAAGAATCCTTTTTGCCGCCACAAATTCCCAATAAGCCACGATCGAGCCCACAACAGCTTGTGCTGTGGTTTGAACGTTTTGCAGTGTCGCCACCTTTACTTGAAGGCGTTGCGTCTGTTCTAGCGTTGTCTGTGGGCTATAAAGAAGGTTGCGTAGAGTCGGCTGCGTGACAGAAAAGTTGAGGTTCGAAGTATCCGTTTTGGGAGGTGTGAGCTGGTTGACCGTATTTGTATTATTGAAAGAAATTCCGTAGGTTGTTCCTAGCCTTGTCAGTGTATCCAAGGACAAAGAAGACGTGGTCGTCCTTCCATTTAAATGTGTTTTCTGCCCAAGCGGCCCTTGCAAATCGCGCATAAAGGTACGTGCAAAATCACTGGAAAGAAGAGGGTTAAATGCGCCCGTCGCCTGCTCAAGAAGAGCGCCCTGTGTATCAATATTAAGCTCAGACGTGTCGATCGCCCATTGGGTTAGAAGCGTTTGGTAAATCACCTCGCGTAGCGACAGCCCCACGACCTCTTCTGCCTCCAAAGCCGATAGGAGCAAGCACGACGAAAGAGCGAGGTAAATAATCGAATTTTTGTTCATCAACCGACCTATAACATTTTTATGTTGATAAAAAAATAAAAATTTTATTATATAGTATTTTATAACACAGGAGCGTGCATGAAAAATAAACGCGAAGACATGCAAAAAAAGTGGGCTCAAATTGTGGCTAAAGCCTGGAACGACGAGAAATTCAAAGAGAAACTCTTGAAGAACCCCGAACAGGTGCTCAAAGAGCATGGGTTTGAGCTTCCTCAAGGCCACAAGTTCCAGATCCATGAAGAAAAGAGCAAAATACACCACCTTATACTACCGCAGAAACCTGAGGGTGAAATCAGCACAGAAGAGCTCAAGAATGTCAGTGGTGGCTTTTCCCTATGCTTTTGTTGTGAAAATTGCAAATCATAAAATTGTGGAGAAAATATGGCACAAAAACGTGATGACTTAAGAAAAAAATGGGCTCAGATCGTTGCACGGGCCTGGAGCGATGAGAAGTTTAAGGAAAAACTCCTAAAAAACCCCGAGCAAGTGCTCAAAGAGCAGGGATTTGAACTGCCTCAAGGGCACAAATTCCAAATCCATGAACAAAAAAGCAAGGTGCACCACCTGGTATTGCCCGAAAAACCAGTAGGAGAAATGTCAGAAGAAGAACTAAGAAAAGTTGCAGGAGCAACAAGTTGCGCAGAACAAGAATGTGTAATGATTCCTTAAACTGACAGCACCATGATGTTACAACGCTTTCTCCCCTGCTACCGTATCGAAGAGCTTGCCCCTGATCAGGTGTTTCTTTTTTCAGACCATGAAACGCGTCTTCTTCGAGGAAAGCTCTATTTTCTTTTGGCCCCTTTTTTGAAACAAGGAAAGTTCACAACGGATGAGCTTCTTGCAAAACTTGAGAAAAAAGCATCCTATGCTGAAATTTACTATGCCCTTTTACGCCTTGAACAGGTAGGCCTTCTTGAACGGTGTCAAGATGTTTTTCCAGAAGAAGAGGCGACGTTTTTTGCCCACCTGGGAATCTCTCAAGAAGACGCCAAAAAAAGGCTTGAGCATGAAAGAGTACACGTAATCAGTCTGATCCCTGGTCAAAAGCACAAGCTTGAACAGGCACTAAAAGAAGCAAAAATCCGTTTAGTGTCCGATGAAAAAAAGGCAACGCTTCTTCTTGTGACAGCAGATGACTATCTAAATCCAAAGCTAGCGAAAATAAGCGCAAAAAACAAGCCCTGGATTCTTGCAAAACTACTCGGGTCTGAACTTTGGCTCGGCCCATTTTTGCAGGAAAAAAGTGGGTGTTGGGAGTGTTTAAAAAATCGGGTCAAACAGAACCGGATCGAAGAAAGCTATGTGCTTTTTCATAAAAAGAAGCCCTACTTTCCCCCAACTACCAAAACGCATGCCTCGGTTGTAAGTACAGGACTCCATTGGCTCTCTATAGAAGTGTTAAAGCACATTTTGGGCAAAAATCCTCTTTTAAAAGACAATGTCCTGACATTTAATCTACTCACATCAAAAATTGAAGAGCACGTTTTGGTAAAAATCCCCGACTGCTCTTTGTGCGGGACAAGAACAAAAATGCTCGCTCCTCTTGTGCTGCAAAAACAGAAAAAAGAAGGGATTGAAGATGGGGGTTTTCGTACGATTTCGCCTGTTGCCACGTTAAAAAAATACGCCCACTTAATTTCGCCTGTTTTGGGCGTTGTTAAATCGCTCACGAATAAGTTTCCAGAAAATGGAGTGATTAATGTCTACAATGCAGGGCACAACTTTGCTCTGTCCAACATGTTCAAAGGCGTTCATGTCCGCTGTTTGCGCAGCTTCAGCTCAGGAAAAGGAAAGACCGAGATGCAAGCCAAAGCAGGAGCCTTTTGCGAAGCAGTTGAGCGCTATTCTGGGTTATTTCAAGGAAGCGAAAAGAAGATTTTTGCGTCTTACAAAGAAATCGAAAAAGATGCCATTCATCCCAATACGTTTTTGCATTTTAGCCAAAAACAGTATGAAAACCGTCAAGAAATCAATCAAATAGAAGGCGCTTATCACCATGTCCCCCACCCCTTTTCTGAGCAAGAAAAGATCTATTGGACACCAGCTTGGTCTCTTTCAGAAACTCGCTATAAATATCTTCCGACTCTTTACTGTTACTACAGCGGAGGCATGGGATATAAAAAACCATTTTGTAAGGCAGATTCTAATGGTTCTGCTGCAGGAAATTGCCTTGAAGAGGCAATTTTGCAAGGTTTTTTTGAGTTGGTCGAACGGGATGCGGTTGCTATGTGGTGGTACAATCGACTGCGCTATCCTGCGGTAGATCTTTCGAGCTTTTCGGATCCTTATATCCCCACTCTTATCCATGAATACAGAAAGCATGGAAGAGAAATTTTTGCTCTTGATCTTACAAACGATCTTAATATCCCTGTTTTTGCGGCAGTATCCCACTTAAAAAATGGTAAAGAAATCCTCTTTGGTTTTGGCGCACACATGAATCCTGAAATTGCGCTTCTTCGAGCTTTGACTGAAATGAATCAATTTTTGCACATGATGGACTCCTGGAGAAAAGAAGCAGAAAAAGATGATTTAGAATTCAAGAAGGTCAATGATTGGCTCGAGCAAGAAACATTAAAGTCGCAAATCTATTTTAAACCCGATGAGAAAAAAAAGATGCGCACGCAGCGTGATTTTGTGCCGGTGCATCATGACAATCTTTTAGATGACATTCACTACTGCAGAAAAATTGTGGAAAAGCATGGTATGGAAATGCTCGTCCTCGATCAAACGCGCACAGATATTGGGCTTCCTGTTGTCAAAGTAGTCGTTCCTGGCCTGCGCCATTTTTGGGCGCGCTACGCACCCGGACGGCTTTACGATATTCCCGTAAAAATGGGCTGGCTAAAACAACCCCTAAAAGAAGAACAGCTCAATCCCATCAAAATGTTCATGTAATAAGGTGCACGTGCAAAATTCAAGAAAAACCACAGAGGTAAGAACCACAGAGAAAAAACAACACGATCGGCTTCGCCGGCACGATCGCTGCT
>CAZLDZ010000077.1:0-6115 GCA_964558435.1 uncultured bacterium | reverse complement strand
GGGGACTCGAACCCCCAAGAGGTTTCCCTCACTACCACCTCAAAGTAGCGCGTCTACCAATTCCGCCACTCTCGCAAAAATTAGCAGCAATTATAGGAAGGCCCCCAAATCTCTTCAAGTGGGCTTTTAATCTGGGCTTAGATATAAAGAATATTATGCGTTGCACCGGCTATTGCACAGCTTCTCTCTACGATATCCCCCGCCTCTTTCAAGAGATGCAAAAACGGGGTCCCTGCCAGCTCTACCGCGACGTGATCCATACCCAAGTGCAGGAAGAGGCGCGCGTACGCGGCGATATTTTTTATTTTTCTTATGGGGTCGTCACTTTTTGGGGTTTTACGACCGAAGAAGAAAAAGAAACCCTTAAAACCCTAAAAGAATTTGAAAAAGAGGCCCACCCCAAACCAGAAATTGACGAATTCACTTTCACCTTCGGCGACGCGATGAAAATCGAAGAGGATGAGATCATCCTCCAAAACAAAAGTACCCTCACCAAACTTGCAATCTCACACGGTATTGCCCAGTCTGTCAAACTCACCATTTTTGAAGAGATGATCCAGAAAACCATCGACCACACCAAATACCTTCCCACATCGCTTGCCAAACATGGAAAAATTGCCCTTTCGCGCAAAGAAATTTCCCAAAAGATGGGAGAAATCTTCATCGAACGCAACTTCATCAACCTTCATTCGGAAATCCTCGATACCCCAGAATTTTTCTGGGAGCATCCAGAACTTGAGCCTTTTTACCGAAGGACTGCGCATTATCTAGACGTGACAAAAAGGGTCGAACTTCTCAATAAACGCTTAAATGTGGTGCACGAACTCTTCGAAGTGCTCTCATCAGAGCTCAACCACACCCACTCCTCAAGGCTTGAGCTTGCGATCATTGGATTGATCTTTATTGAGATTACTCTCGTGATCCTGAAAGATATCTTCCACCTAATTTAATGGCGACGCTCATTTCCGCAGAGTTTTTCATTACAAGTGATGCAAATTGTCAATGTAAAAAGAATTGCGAAAAGTTTAACACCTGGGGATAGCCCCGTCTCTCCATCGTCCATGCTTTGCGCACGTGGTCCCAAGTCTCTAGCAGCTGTAGCCGTCTCAGAAAGCATGCAAGCCATAAAAACTTTTACAGGTGTGCTGATAGAAGTCGGTCTCGGAAGTATAGAGCCCCGTCCCTGAGCTACTGGTTGTACTGACATAGTTCCTCCTGAAAAAAATTTGAAGGGAAGATACCTAATCTTTTGCATTTATTGCAAGATCTCTATGATGGGTTTATGATCAAGTTAATTTTTTCTTTACTCCTCTTTGTGCAAGGCTGCCTCGGGGCCTTTGATGGGCTAGACCTTCTTCCGAAGGAAACGCTTACCGAAGCACCCAATCCTGTCGACCTAAAGCCCGGTTGGTGGGGGTATTATGCTGCTGGCCCAGACACCCTCATCACACACAAAGCAGAAACAGAAAAAACGTTCGCGCAGCTCAAAGAAAATTACCTCTCAGAAGATGTAGCTGCAAACTTCTCCGCTCTTACAGAAAAATTTCTCTCTAGTTTGCAAGTCCTGATCGACCTCAAACAAAAGACTCCCGAGAAACGCACCTACATTGCAAATGTTTTAAAGAGTTACTCATTTCAGGAATGGCTGGATCTGGAAACGACCCTAATTAGCGAACAGCAAAATTTGCAGGAGATGCAATTAGAACTTGATCTCAAAAAAATTGCTATCAGGACACAAACACGGGATTTTGACACGCAATTTTCACACTATTTAACAGACAAAACAGCTGAAAAGACTGTAAAGTTGATCAAGGGACTCGAGCTCATGAATATGCGGGTCTCCATCGAAATTGCGGCTATTACCAGCGGACACCTTGAAACAGAAGTCCAAGCGCAAAACAACAAAGTACAAGAAATCCAACAAGAGGTCGCAACTTCAAGAGACCGACTTGATTTTAACACGATCACACTCGTTGAGATTGATGCTAACTTAAGCGGAGCACAAAAACGGCTTCAGGGAATTCTAGAAGAGCTTTCTTCTGCCTACACAAAACCAGAAGCCATCGAAGCGCACCATGTCACCTATCTCAATTTTGAGCGCATTAAAGCGCGCCTGGATGTGATGAATCTTGAAATGCAAAAGCTCATCGTCCTGCTGGGAAAAGAGGAAAAAGTTGAAGAGTTAAATAAGCAGGTAGATGCATGGAGGGATGAAATCAAGCGCATCGAGACAGAAATTGGGAGTTGGAAGAATGAAAACTTACTTCAATTAGAACAAATTTTAAAACAACTTGCCCTTGTTCAAGAACCCTCCTCTCAAAAAGAAGAATTGGAAAGCTACCTTAAGAGTGCAGAATCCAATCTTCTAGAATTCCAACAAATCCAAAATCAGATCTCTTACTCCACATTTTTGCTTGCACAGATTTCCTACATGAAAAAAGAAGTCTCTCTTTTTTCTTGGGGATTTTTTGCCAATCTCTGGGATGAGATCGCAAGCTTTTTCAAAACCCACGCCCAGTGGTTCAATCAAAGCCTCTTTAAAATCGGCGACATTCCCGTCACTCCTCTAGGAATCTTGAAATTCATCACCATCCTGATCGTTGTCTCTTTTATTGCACAACTGGCGCGCTTGGGGGTGCGCAAGCTGGGTTCAAAAACGCAGTTTTTGAAAAGCTCTTCCGTCTATATTTTGAGCCGTTTTGTCTACTATTTTATCCTCATTGTGGGCTTGATCATTGCGCTCACAAAAATTGGGTTTGAAACAACAACCTTTGCCCTCCTGTTTGGCGCTCTTGTCGTGTGGGTGGGATTTGGACTGCAGCAGCTCTTCCTCAATTTCATCTCAGGTGTCATCGTCTTAATCACCCACAGCCTGCGCGTGGGAGATATCATTACCCTGGAGTCAGGACAAACAGGAATCGTCGCCGAAATTAATTTGCGCACTACAATCCTCACAACAGCAGAAGGTCTTGAAATTGTCGTCCCCAATTCCGAGCTCGTCACGAAAAAATTTATTAACCGCACCCTTTTCAAAATGAGCCGCAGGATCAATATTCCTTTCCGCATCAGCCTGCAGCAAGATAAAGAGTTTGTGAAAAAGATTCTCGTGGAAGCCGCAAAGAAAATCCCCATCACACTCTCTGATCCCGAACCCGAACTTTGGCTGCTGAGTTACGGAGAAAATCACGTCAAATGCGAATTTGTGGTGTGGGTCAATGAATTTCTTGTTCCGCTCGCCAATATGTCAACAGAGGCGCTCTATTTTGGAGCCATCCACGAAGCACTACGTGCCAATAATGTCGAAATCCCCCTCATCGAGGTGCATATGTTATGACTTTAAAATTTGAACGCGTTTACGGCTCCGATCTTGCGTGTAGCATCTGCAGACAAGAAAAAAATTCTCCTTTCCTTGCCCATCAACTAGAAAATCGCAGCATGAGCCACCATGTGCATCAAACTTGTCTTAACAGCTGGATGAAAATTAAAGCTGAATGTCCCGAATGCAGGCGCCGTTTTAACCCAATTGACATTCGTATCTTGAATCTTGCCTACCAGCCCTCTTTGCAAGAAGACCTCATACGGTCTGCCAAAGTAGGTGGCGCACTTGCCACCTTGCCAGCCCTGTTGTTCCTCGCACTCAAAGCAGTTGAAAAAGTTGTTGAAACTCACCACTCCAGTGTAGTACGTGACCCCTATAATCCAGTGGCTGTCCTGGAAAAGGCAACACCCTCTCTCATGCTTGCACTCTTTGTCGTCGCTTTCACCACCCATCTTCTCTTTTCAAGAAAATTCCGCTTGAACATTTAGCCGCACACAAGCTATTGCATGAAATTATGATGATCGCTGTGTTTACACTTTATCTTTTTGCCCTCGCTGCAATGATGGCGCACAAGCGAAAAATGGCCATCTGGTTGATCATCCTAGGACTTCTCTTAGCTTCCTATATCATTTGGTACCATGCGACAAGCAGTTTGGGGATTAACCTATGAACCTATCCGCAAATTCTAAAATTTGTTTTTTCGCCCTTTTTGGCATCTTTCTCATATCCTTTTTCGGCCATGATTATCAAACATTGTCCTCAAAAGGACATGAGAAATCTGCTCAAAAACCATCAAAAAACCAACAATTTACAATTTGCGGATAGATTCATGATCCAACGCCTCAGCCAATTCCTCTCCTCAATTCTTGTGATCGTACTCTGTGGCATCATCACCGCCGCCTTTGTCTATCAAATCACCTTAAGTGAAAAGCCCTGCCCTCTCTGTTTTTTGCAGCGCCTGGCCATGATCGGCATCTGTGCAGGACAACTCTTGAACTTCAATTTTGGCATCCGCATGTCCCATCACGCCATCTCACTTTTTCATTGCGTGTTTGGCGCGGCTGTCTCACTCCGGCAAATTGGACTCCACGTCTGCCCCGGGTTCACACAATATGGAACCCCCGTTTTAGGTTTTTCCCTTTACACCTGGGCCTTCATCGCCTTTGTCTGTTCTATCATCGTGATTGGCGCCCTCATGTGGCTCTATGACCCCAAGTGGAAACCGCTTCAATCAAAAGCCCTGCAAAATTTAGAACGTTGTGCTTTTCTTTACACCCTAGTCATCATCGCCGCCGACCTGGTCGCCGCCGGCTTCATCTGCGGTTTCGGCCCCTGCCCCGATAATCCCTAGCGTTTAACTCTTCTCTCAGATTAAACTTTTTGGCATGGGCGTTTTTCTTCTATGCATTTTAGGCTTTTTCTCCATCAGTGAAGGGACAAAAACCCTGCTCTTGCGCGAAGTTGCAGAAAGGGCAAAACATGACGATGAAGTCCTCATTCTCGAACAAGACAGCACCCCTCTAACACAAACTTTTGATCTCATCGCCGCTTACCAACCCTCGCAAGAAGAACTTGCAAAAATTCAAGCAGCACTAAAACCCGGCGGCATCTGCCTCCTCATGTTCCACCCCACCACCAGCTACCACTGGCAAATCCCCGAAAAAGCCCCTGAGAAATATAAAATAGAATTAAAAATAAAACAGAAAAGATTTTATAAAGATATTGCTGGTTATAAAGATTACAACGAACTAATAGAAGAAATGCAAAACTATCCGCAAATATGGGGTTTTCCTCAAGATCCCCACGCACTTGCCCAAAAAGCCGCCGACTGGACCTGGTTCCCCAAACATTTAGGACTGCCTTATTACACCGTCATGTTTGTTCTCACAAACTGATCCACTGGAATCCCCAAAATCGTCTCCTGATGAGAGATCAGTCCACGCAGCCTTAGCGTGCGCAAAAGATTTTGGCGGATCTCTTCATTTTCCACGAGAATCCCCTGAATCATCGAAGGGGGCACACGCTCCTTAATCATGATCTCATGCCCCCAGGAAAAAGAGCCCTGGCTTTTTTCGATCACCTGTAAAATGTCAGGCCGCGCTAAATAGAATTCAGGATAAACAGTGTATTTTCTCCAACCAAAAATATCATGAAAATATTGAAACGTTCCCGTTTCAATAAGATCGAGCGATAAAATCAGATGGATGTCCCCCCAATAAAAACGGTCAAGGTCCAGCCCCTCTCTTAAATCTCTCTCCGTTACAAGTTGGGTAAATACACTGTCTGCTCCTCCTGTATGAAAATCTATAGACGGGCTTAAACCAGCCTCCTGCATCCTATGATCGTAGCGCATCTCAGACGCAATCAACCCCATCTTTAAAATCGAAGCTGTGCGCTCACAAGCCTCATCCCCATGCGCACCCGTAATCGCTGTAATGAGAGCCCTTCCCCCAAGTGAGCGCGCATGATCCGCAAGGCCCGGAATCGTGTAGCGCACCTTCCCAGGAAGGATCTCGTGCACTTGCATCTTACTTAAATACTCCTCAAAAATCTTCTCCATGCCTGCAGAGCGCCGCACAATTTCCGCTCTCACCTCGTGCACCGGCAGCGTAAAGAAGAGAACATCCCGCTCAAAAAGGGTAGCCTCTTTCGGATAAAAAACGCGGAAGAGATGCCCCATCTTCAACCTTTCCAAATCTGCGCTCGACGAAACTCTCAGCGCATCATCTAGAGTAAAAAATGCCATCAATTCATGCAACTGATAAAGCTTCGCATCTTTTGCCACGCTCACTTTTA
>CAZLDZ010000076.1:0-6283 GCA_964558435.1 uncultured bacterium | reverse complement strand
AGTCAGTGGCTGATCGACGTAGCCAAAAATCGATTTTTCAATTAATTTGTGTATAACAGGATTCGCAAACTACTTATTGTATTAAATGCCATATGTAGCCCAATTGGGGCAAGTAAAGTCCCTTGTTTCTCATAGATAAAGCCAATGTAAAATGAAAAACTAAAGAGTGACAGTGCAAGTGATAGATTTCCCCAGCCCTGTGCTCCTGAAAGATGGAAGAGGGCAAACCCGAGAGCCGAAAGAAAAATGGATGGCCACCTGCCAAAACGGTCGCGGAGAAAGTTTTGTAAAAAGCCGCGGAACAGCCACTCTTCAATGAGGGGAGCAAGCACCATGATTGTGAAAAGTGCTAAACTTAAAAGAAGAGGGGATCCCAGTGTTGTTTTGAGGAAATGGACGGCGACTTGTTCGTAGCTTTCGACACGGAAAAACAGGTAAATGAGAAGATCGGCACATTCGCCGACAACAACAACCGCAGGAAAAGCGATGAACCAGAAAACGAGCCCAAGGGCAAAATCGCGCAGCAGCCGGGGTTTTTCTTGTTCTCCGATCCAGATTCTTTGAAAAAGAAGGCTCCCTTCCATGCGCGTAAAAAGCCCAAAAAAAACCAAGATCAAGGAGACCGAGATGAGTTGTAAAAAGACCGCTGTTTCTAAGGCTGGAAGTTTTTTTGAAAAAAATAAACGCGCTAACGTTGGCGCGACAAACAGGGCAGTGAAGAGATAAATCCCAAAAGCAAAAACAACGTGCTTGCCTTGTACTCTACAAAGCTTTTCTGGAAAACGAGCTTTAGGTAAAGAAAAAAAACCGCGCGTTTTGCTAAACCAGTGTGAGAGAGCTGCAAGGATTCCAAAAAATAGAATCAGGTGGATGTGCTCAAAAACGATCTCTTTAGAAATCATTTTTGTTGTGCAAATTGAATATAATCTTCCACGCGTGCCGCAAGACCTTTAATCAATTGGATATGTGCCTGCCCGAGAGGACTTGCATGGAAATTTTCTTCGCCCCAAGCGAGAGGATCAAAGTGCGCTTGGGCAAATTGTCTGGGAATATGCGCAGATTCTTGTACAATTTCCTGCAGAACGATGCGGGGATTTCCCTGACGCATTTCCACCACACGGAGTTTTGCGCGCATGTGTAGTTTTTCATGCTCTTCTTGATGTTCTAACAGTTCAACAAAAACGAGAAAGCCATTTTTATCAAAATAGGTGCGCATCCATGAAATGTCAGGCGCAAAAGGGTTATGCTTGCCTTCCATTTTTTTATATACAGAACGCATCTCTTGGTGTTTGACTAAAGAAAAATACCCATTGTGGGCTAGCTTTTTGCGCAGCATTGTGGTGAGTTCATCCGAAAGATTCCACTGAAGATCCGCATGCTCGGCACGGTCAAAGATAGGAACAACGGCTACGAGAGGAAGGGATTCTTCTTTCACAAAAGCAGTTGATTTGTCATCAGAATCCTTCTGACAACCACATCCTATCAGGGCAAGACACAAGATGATCAAGTAATGCATACGTACTCCATTTTCCAAAACAATAACATGCCATCATGCAAAAGGCAAGATGCGCAAAAAGAATGAATAAATCATTGGAGTTTTATTAGCTCTTCCATTTCACAAGTCGGGGGTCGGGACGTGAAACGCCAGACCCCCGACATGTGAAATGGAAGAGCTAAATAGAGTTCGATTATTTAATAATCCATTAATATGCAATTGCAACCAAAGTACTATGAGGGGGGAGGTCGTAGGTGTGGCGCAGAGGTGCAAAAGCTTGGGGTTGTTCAAGAAAATCGGCGGGGGAGGGGGAGGAAGTGTCGATGATGCGAAACCATCGTTTATTTTTTGGTGCAGAGGGAAGTGTGAGATGGGCATGGTAAAAATGGGCGTTGAAGGCGACGTAGAGATAGGTGTGTGTGCGCACGTCTTTAAGGGTGTAGGCAACAAGTCTGGATTCTGGGCTCCAATCGGGCTTTAGGGGTTCTTTTCCGTGCCATTCGATGTCGTCGTGCGTGAAAAATTCTGTGCGCTGAAAAAAAGGGATTTCTTTTCGAAAGGCGATCAGGAGTTTATAGAAGCGGAAAAATCCTGCTTCTTTTTTTAACGCATCCCAAAGAAACCAGTTGAGGTCATTGTCATGACACCAGCCGTTGTTGTTGCCTTTGCGCGTGTGGCCATATTCATCGCCCATCCACAACATGGGAACTCCTAGGGAGAACATCAAGGCGACATGAAAATTGCGCATCTGCTGGGCGCGTATTTGTGTGATCTCCCGTTTTTTAGAGGGGCCTTCTTCACCACAGTTCCAACTATCATTATTGTTGAGTCCGTCTTGGTTATTTTCGCCATTTTCTTCATTATGCTTTGTGTTGTAAGTGACGAGATCTTTGAGTGTGAAGCCATCATGTGCGATGACAAAATTGACGCTGTGATAAGGAGCTCCCTCTTTTCCATAGATGTTTTGAGAGCCCGATAGAGCTGACGCAAAAGCTCCAGCATAACCATCTGTTCCTTTGATGAACCGCCGCACAACGTCGCGGTACACGCCGTTCCAGTCTGACCAGAGTCCTTCTCCTGGAAAAGAGCCCACTTGATAAAGACCTGCAGCATCCCACGCTTCTGCAATGAGTTTTACTTTGGACAGAAGAGGGTCGCGATTGATGGCTTGAATAAGAGGGGGTTTTTCAAGGGGGTTTCCCGTAGGATCGCGCGTCAAAATGGATGCAAGATCAAAACGGAAGCCGTCGACATGCATTTCGCGCACCCAGTAGCGCAGGGCTTCAAGGATGAGCTCCATCCCAGGGGAATGGTTGCAGTTAAAAGTATTTCCACATCCTGAAAAGTTTATATATTTTCCCTCTTCATCCAGCATGTAGTAATCTGCATTATCAATACCGCGGAAGGAAAACCAAGATCCGTCGGCGAATCCTTCTGCTGTGTGGTTGAACACCACATCGAGAAGCACCTCGATCTTGTTGCGGTGGAATTCTCTAACCATGGTCTTAAAATCTGTGAGTGCAGACATCCTCTCATCAGAAGAAGCATAGCGATTCATGGGGCTGAAAAAATTCACTGTCGAATACCCCCAAAAATTGTAGAGTTTCTCGTGCGTTTTCGGGTGGTGCCGGGGATTTTCACACTCATTAAATTCACAAATAGGGAGGAGCTCAACTGCGTTAACCCCTAGTTCTTTTAGGTAAGGAATTTTTTCGATCAAACCTAAAAATGTTCCTGGATGCTGCGTGTGGCTCGAGGGGTGACGCGTGAAGCCGCGCACATGCATTTCATAAATGATGAGCTCTTCAATCGGGATTTTGGGCATGGTTATCCCTTGCCAGTCAAACGGGTGGTTCAAAATGAGCCTTCCGCGTGGCTTGCGATCCTGGGGGTAGCCTTCACCCCAATGCCTTGAGGTGGACAGCAAAAGAGCATAGGGATCAGAAAGAACAATATCGGGGTCAAAAAGGACCCCTTTTTCTGGTTGCACAGGCCCATCGACACGAAAGCCATAATCCACAGCCTGAGGAAGGCCGCTGACAAGGATATGCCAGACAGCATCTGTTTTATTTAATGGGAGCTCAGAAAAGGGGTAGGGTTCTTGCGGCGTGTACAGGCATAGCGTAACTTGGGATGCCTGGGGGGCGAAAAGGGCAAAATTCACACCGCCGGAGGCGGAACTTGCACCCAAGGGGGAGGGTTTTCCTTGTTTCGTTGAAACACGCATTGCGAACCTATCCGAATAAATCTTCTCGTGATCTTTTGGTAATTTTGGGCATCTTTTCAAAATTTTTCCTCAATTGTAGTTTTTCTAATACTATTTTCGGAAAAATTTTGAAAATCTGCCTCAAAATTTTCCAAAATCTCAGAGAGAATCTTTATCGAATAGGTTCTTTTCCTTTTATCTTTAAATTTTTTTTGTGTAAAATTAAGAGATTAATTGTTTCTTATTCCATGCATTGCTAAGATGTGAAGGAAACATTTTTTGATAGGAGGAATTCATGTCTCTGGAAAACGCCAAGGAGAATCTTAAGGAGTTTGGTAAAGAGCTCAATCTCGAGGGGCTTGCGTTTGACGAAAACCACACCTGTATTCTCGGAATCGACAACACCTTTTCGCTCCACCTTACCTATGAGCCCAATTCTGACCGCCTTTATCTTTACTCTCCCATTTTGGATGGACTTCCAAAAGACGATAAAGTCCGCCTCAAACTCTACGAACATCTTTTAGAAGGTTCTATGCTTGGTGGCCAAATGGCCGGCGGCGGAATTGGCGTTGCCATTCCTGAAGAGTTGATTCTGATGCACTGCGTGATTGAAATGGGTGTAGGAACGGACCGCAATGCACTGCGCCGTTTTGCCCCTCTTTTTGTCGCAGCTGTCGAAAGCTGGAGAAAAAAGGCGCGTGATATCATGGAAGGAAGAGAAGTAAAAGACGACGGACCCAAGCGTCCTCCTACAGCGCCTCCTCCACCACGACCCGGAGATCGCTTCACAAAAGTGTAGCCGTTACATTTTCTTGAACTTGTAAAGTCTCGGTATCTTTTGTTCGGATCTTATGCTGCACAAGTTTGACGCTGGTCATGACCGTCGAATGGTCGCGAGAAAAAATTTCCCCGATTTTTACGTAGGGAAGTTTCAGTTTCATTCTGAGCAAATACATGGCCATTTGTCTTGGAGCAGCAATTTCTTTTGTCTGGCTTTTCCCCATGAGATCGTCGGGGGAAAGAGAATAGTACTGAGAGACGGCTCGTACAATTTTCTCAGGGGTTAATTCTTTTTTTCTCTCTTCATGCAGAAGGTCACTCAAGAGTTCTTGCACTTTGCCAAGAGAAAGGGTTCCAGGAAGGCGGAAGCGCAAAACAAGAGCTTGGAGCGCGCGAGTAAGCGTGGTGGGGTGCGCATGAAAAATGTGCACGAGAAAATCATAGACATTTTCTTCAAGAGCAAGCTCTAGATGTTGCGCGCGGGAGCGGAGCCACTTTCTGCACTCATCTGGATTTAGCCGTTCTAGCTTGAGGACAAGTCCCCATTCAAAGCGACTGATCAGCCTTGATTCGATTTCCTGTAAGCTTGGGGGTGGAACATCGGCAGAGAGCAAGATTTTTTTTCCTTGAGCATGTAAAGTGTTAAAAGTATGAAAAAATTCCTCCTGAGTCGCATGTTTGCGCGCAAGCGTGTGGACATCATCAATGATCAGAACGTCGACATGTCTGTAGGCTTTGCGAAACTCTTGCATGGCACCATTGCGGATGGCGGCAACGACATGTTCTGTGAATGTCTCTGCACGAACGTAAAAGAAGGATTTCCCCTCTTGTTTTAACTTTTCGGCTATCGCCATGAGAAGGTGTGTTTTTCCTGCGCCGTTTTTCCCATAAATAAAGAGGGGACTAAAGGCGATCTCTAGACTCATTTTTACAGTTGCTTGATTGTCGTTAGTGAGAAAAAAACTCTCCAAAGTCGCCGTAGGATCAAGCGTGTCTTGAACCAGATTTAATGGAGGGCAATAGACCTGAGTTTTTTTCCGGTTTTTTTCAAGAGCATGGCACTTCAGATGCACCTTCATTTTGTGTCCCGATTTTGCACAAAACTCTTGAATTTTAGGGCGCATCTGCTCGTCAAACCAAGCGACTACAAAAGCATCTTGAGTTTCTAAATAGACATTGCGCGCATCAAAATCGACAACCTTTAAAGGTTTTAACCAAGTTTCAAACGTCTTTTTCCCAAGAGTCTCCTCTTGCTGCTTAAGAAAAATCTGCCACTCTCGCATCCCCCCAATATAGCATAGATTGAAATAATCATCTCATTCGCAGTGTGCGAATGAAAAATAAGAATTTTGTTAGCGCTTCCTTCACACAAGTCGGGGGTCTGGCGTTTCACGTCCCGACCCCCCGCTGGCCCCCTTGGGCTTTATCTGGCTTTGATAAATCGATTCTCCCTCGGGTCGCCGTGCGGAGCACTGGTCGACCGCGCTCCGCTCTCGTTCGAATCAATTTCTCTGTGCCATATCCGAGGGGATCTGCAAAGTCATTTCGGCAATCCAGGGAATCTTTTCGGCATCTTTCAGCCCCCTTGCCACGGTCATATGTTTGTCCCAATATTGTCCGTGGCAAGGGGACTGAAATCTGCTCGAAAATATCCCCCGTCTTGCTCGAAAGCACTTCGCAGATTCCCTCTAAAGCCATCGGCTGCTCACGCACTCCTTTACACCGCTCCGCGGTGAGTCGTGTCAGCTCGCAGAGCCAGGTTGGGGATCTTAGCTCCCTAAATTGGCACTGCGACACGACGC
>CAZLDZ010000075.1:0-6419 GCA_964558435.1 uncultured bacterium | reverse complement strand
CCAATCGGCAAAATTAGATGCCATTCCCACACATGCCACCTTAGATGCTTCTGTCTACCGATCGCAAGCAGGGACAAGCTTTGAAGAAGATGTCCATATTCTTATGGACAAACTCAAAAATGTGGGACTTGAGCAGCTGATCGTCATCGATCTGGGGCTTCCCGAGCTGGATGTCCCTGTCTTGCGCGTTTTGATTCCGGGGTTAGAAGATTATTATGGGGAAGCATTTGTTGCCAAAAAACGGGCATGCGCATTTACTGAAAAACATGCGCTGGGCCAAGAGAGCGCACGCAAGATGCGTTTTCATACGCCTGCAGGGGGCCGTTTATGAACGATGTCTTTGTTTTTTTAGGTCCAACGCTGTCACAACAAGAAGCGGAAAAGATTTTGCCCGCACGCTACTTTCCTCCTGCAAAACAGGGAGATATTTTGAGCCTTGCCGTCCAATTTCGTCCGCGCATCTTCGTGCTCATCGACGGCTTTTTTCGCGAGAAGCTTTCTGTGTGGCACAAAGAGATCCTCTTTGCGCTCAAGGAGGGCATCCATGTGTTTGGAGCCAGCAGCATGGGAGCTCTGCGCGCGGCAGAAACCGCCGATTTTGGCATGCAGGGTTTTGGCAAGGTTTTTGAACTGTATAAAAGTGGAGAGGTGAACGATGACGATGAGGTCGCTCTCATCCATGGCCCTCCAGAGCACGGGTATATTCCCCTGTCGCTTCCTCTCATTAATATCCGCTTTACGCTCGAGCGCGCCCAAAAAGAAAAGCGTTTAACAGAAGACGAGTGCACGCAAATTTTTCACGCAGCCCAAGGGCTTTTTTACCCCGAACGGTGCATAGAAAATATCGCAAAAGCTTTAACCTCTTCCGATTTGATTGATCGCATGGTTGACTGCCTGGAAAACCACTACGTTGACCAGAAAAAAGAAGATGCGCAAGGACTTCTTGAACATGTGAAGAATTTTTCTCCTAAGGCTGCGCCCAATACTTCTTTTTATGCCTCTTCGCTCTTTGAGATGCTGTACCACTATGATAGAAGGTCTTCTTCTGTCTCACAACGGGATGTTGCCCATCACGTCGCCCTGCACCACCCCGACTTTTGCCATCTGCAGTCCAGCGCGCTCAATCGTGCGCTCGTCAGCCTCCTTGCACGTCTTCTGGAAATCAAAGTCACGGAAGAAGAAGTCGCCGAAGAAAAAAAACGGTTTATGGCAAGAAATGGCCTGCTTTTTCTCTGCGATCAGGACTGGGACATCTGGCTCCAAAAAAATGACCTCACGCCCGAGCACTTCCACAAACTTCTTGAAGAGCAAGCCAAAGCGTGCAAACTCCACACCTTCTTTTTCTCAGCCCAAGTCCCCTGGAAGCCGGTCAAAAGCCTGCTCGAAGAGCTCAAACTGAAAAACGAATACGAAGCGTGGGCAAAGAGCGCAGCCGAGCAAGCCCACCTCCTGCAAGAGGACACATTCACTTTAGATGAGTGCAAAAGCGATCAGATCGAAAATCACTTGAATGAAACCACCTGGTGTCCCGATGAAAATTATGAGACTTGGGCCGAGCGCTCCGGCTTTCAAAGTGTAGAAGAACTGAAGATTGAACTTCTGAAGGCACAAAAAGCACGAGGATTTTATGCATAAAACGCGCGTTTCTTATCAGGGAATTTTCTTAGCGATTGCGGCCATGCTCTTTTTTTCTATTACCTATGCTTTTTATAAAGGGTGCGATCCTTATCTTCCCAACACCCACACCATCTTTTTGCAAAACCTGATGAGTTGGATCCTCATCCTCCCCATGGCTCTTAAAAAAGGCGGGCATTTTCTTCATTCACCCCAGCTTAAAAAAATCCTCGCAAGAACACTCTTTGGCCTTTTCAGCATGTATTGTATCACACGGGCACTGCACACAGTGTCCCTTGCAGAAGTCATCACGCTCAACAACACAGCTCCCCTATTTGTTCCGCTCATTTTATGGGCATGGCACAAGACCAAAATGCACTCTCGTCTTGTCGTGGGCATCTTGATCGGATTTTTAGGGGTTTGGATCATGCTCAGACCAGACTTTTCACAGATGCAAGAAGGTCTCATTTTGGCTTTTATCTCCGGGATTTTTACCGCTCTTCTCATCATCGCCACAAGGCAGATTGCCCACGAGCCTTTTATGCGGATCCTCTTTTATTATTTCCTCCTCTTTTGGGTGGCTCTATCCCCTTTTGTTCTAACCCATTGGGTTTCTTTTCCTGCACTGATTTGGCTGTACATTTTTCTGGCCGCCGTTTCGATGATTCTTGCACAGATCTGTTTTACTTATGCTTTACGCCACAGCACAGCCCATGAGGTTGCCCCGTTTGTCTACACAAGTGTCATTTTTGCCGCTTTCATTGATTGGGGCTTTTGGCACGATGTGCCATCTCTTCTTTCTGCTGTGGGCATGCTCATCGTTTGCGTGGGCGGCTGGATCACCATCAAAAGAGAAACTTAAAATGGAAGCCATCATTATTGTGGATCCTGTTAGTTCTGCGGCTTTCTTAAAACAGGCGGCCAAAGAATCAGGATATAAAGTCATTGGAGTGTTTTCCAAACCGCTTCCTGTCTTTCTTGAGCGCTTTCGTCTTTCTGAAGCCCAGCTTCTTTCCGACTGTGATGAAGTGATTACCGCATGCGAGCAGCACGAGGTTTTTGGGCAGCTGAAAGCTTCGAAATTTCCCATTAAGGCGGCGATTGCAGGAACAGATTCGGGAGTCCTCCTAGCCGATGCCATCTCCCATCATTTGGGGTTGTGGGGTAATCCTCCAGAACTTTCTGTGGCACGCATCGATAAAGGAGAAATGCGCGCGACTTTAAAAAAGGCCGGTCTTCCATGTCCTGCTTTTAAACTGTGCACAACAGAACAAGAAGTCCTTGCTTTTGCAAAAAACCATGCTTTTCCTCTTGTCATAAAAACTCCTCGTGGCGCTGGAACAAGTCTGGTTTTTATCTGTGATGAGCCACAAGATCTTGCATGCAAATTCCATGAGATCATGGAAAATAAAGATTTTTTTGGCCAGCAAGCAAACTATGCTGTCATTGAAGAATACATGTCGGGAAAAGATTATGCGGTCAACACGTTTTCAGATGGAAAAAATGTCTATGTCACAGACATTTGGACCTATGATAAAATCAATTCCGAGACCTTTAAAAATGTCTATTATAATGTCTTCTCTCTTCCGCTTGAAAATCCGGACTTAAAACCCTTCATCTCGCTGGGCAAAAAAATTGCACATACTTTTAAAATCGAAAGAGGGCCAGCGCATTTGGAGATGAAATATGATCCAAAACGGGGCCTTTCGCTGATTGAAATCAACCCAAGACTTGCAGGATCCCGCATGCCGCTTTTTCTGCAAAAATATTCCAATTTCGATCCCTACAAAAAAACGATCGAAGTCTTTGTAAATGGCACAACACAAGTTCCTCAAAACATCGTGATGCGCAAGCATTGCGCAGTCGCTCATTGCCCCATTTTTCAGCGGGGAAAAATTTCCGAAATTCTCGGAGTGGATCTCATCACAAAGCTCGCGTCCTATGAGGCTCATGTATTGAATGTAAAAGTCGGAGACAAACTGACCCCTACCACAGATATGACAACCACCCCGCTCATCGTTTTTCTGGCCCATGAAAACCGCGCCCAGCTCATGCAAGATGTGGAAACAGTCCACGCTCTCTTTTCCATAAAATTTGCTTGAAAAAGCTTGCAGATTCTACACCAAAGACCTATAAGCCAAATTAACAGGAGGACTGTTATGGCAGCACAAAACAAAAAAGAACAAGAACTCATTGAAAAAGCGTGGGCAAAAGTGGTCGCACGCGCATGGTCTGACGAGGCTTTTAAACGCAAGCTTCTCAGCAATCCGGCCGAAGCTCTGAAAGAATATGGATTAAAACCAAAGCAGGGAAAGACCCTCAAGTTTGTTGAGAGCTCTGCGAACACAGAATACTGCGTATTGCCCCAAAAATCTGAGCAAGGATTTACAGATGAAGAGATGAAAAAAGTTGTCGGCGGAGCCAATGTAGCATTAACACTCATACAATAAAAAGGAGAAATGTATGGCAAAAGAAAGAAGAGAAGCTGAAGATCCTCAAGTTCGCAAAGCCTTTGCAAAAATCATTGCACGGGCATGGAGCGATGAAGAATTTAAACGTAAACTGATCAACAATCCAGCCGAGGCCATCAAGGAATACGGACTGAAGCCGACACCTGGAAAAACTTTGAAAGTTGTTATCAACGACTCCAAAACTGAATATTTCCATTTGCCAATTAAACCCTCAGAAGCAATGTCTGAAGAAGAGTTGCGAAAAGTTGCTGCTGGAGCTTGTGCTGTTGGTGATCATGCTTGCAATACAATGATCGATAGATAAACTCCATGTTCCATCTTTCGCTCCAAGAAAAAGCGCAGCTTGCCGAGGAATCGTGCGGCAAGCTGACGATCAAGAGTCCGTGGGTTAACCTTTCTTGGGCTGCGCCTACGCAGACGCAACGAGAGGTTTTTCAGCGCATGCGCGGTGTGCATGCGGATGAAGAGACTCTTTCGGATCTTGTGATTGAAAAAGAGGGAACAGATGGTCTTGTCCATTTTTATCATCTGCTCAACCAGCTGAAAATGCATGCGCTTCTGGCGTTCACGGTGGTGCAAGAAAAAACGCCGCTTCTAAAACTGATCCCGATTGCATCGACATTTAAATGGACCGATGGAGCTCTTGCCGAAGGGGCGCGCTTCCAACTTTCCCGTTTTTGTTTTGCCCACAAACTAGGCGACGAGATGGTGTTGGAAACGCCTCTCAATGCCGCACGGGTTGTGATCCACGATGCGCGTGTTTTTCCTCTGCTGCATTTCTTGAGCAAAGCGGTGACCCTGCACGACGCTGTGAAGGCCTTTCCTGAATTTTCTTCTTCTGTTCTTGAAAAATGCCTACAGCTTCTTCATCAAGCAAAAATGCTCAATCTCGAAGAAAGCCCCGCTCTTCGTCAGTGGGAATTTCACGATCTTCTTTTTCACACACGAAGTCGTTTAGGACGGCACACCCATCCGTTTGGGGGAGTGGCGCCGTTTGCAGGAGAAATTAGACCCGAGCCCGCTCTAAAAAGGCCAACAGGGGAAAAATTTGTCCTGTTTCGCCCCGATCTGGCAAAACTGCAACAAGAAGACCCTCCTTTTGCGGCCGTCATGGAAAAACGCAAATCGCAGCGCACGCATGGAAAACCTCTTTCGGCGCACGCACTCGGTGAATTTCTTTTCCGTGCCTGCCGTGTGAAAGAAGAAGTGTCTTTGCAGATTAACGGAATTGAGCTGGGCGCGGCAAAAAGGCCTTATCCCGGCGGAGGCGCACTGCACAGTTTAGAAATCTATCCTGTGATTCACGCTTGCGAAGGTCTTGCCCAGGGCCTCTACCACTACGATCCGCAAGAGCATGCCTTGGGTAAACTGCAGAACTTAACACCCCAAGTGGAGCAACTTTTAAATGATGCTGTCTGGTCAACCGGTCTAAGCGCACCGCCACAAGTTCTCTTTGTGATCGCCTCGCGCTTTCAGCGCGTTTCCTGGAAATACCGCTCTTTGGCCTATGCCCTCATCCTCAAAGAAGTGGGGGTCCTCATGCAGACCCTGTATTTGACCGCAACCGCCATGGATCTTGCCCCCTGCGCTCTCGGGGGCGGCAATGCCGATCTTTTTGCGGAAGCCGCTGGCACAAACTATTTGGAAGAATCGAGTGTTGGGGAGTTCATTTTGGGCACGTGCCAGTAAATTTTTTATTAGACAGTGTTATTGACTTTGAAAAAAAGCTAAAGGCTCCTATACTGTTCTCTTTATTCATGGAGTAACTTATGGCTGTACCACGGAATAGAACCTCAAATGCGCGTAAGAATTCACGCCGCTCACACCATGCCAAGAAACCAACGATGGTGGGATCGTGCTCGAATTGTAAAGCGCCTGCCCCTTCTCATCGGATCTGTCCTCATTGCGGATTTTACGGTGGACGGGCTGTAGTGCATGAAAAGAAAGATTAAGGTCGCGGTCGATCTATTAGGCGGGGATACTTCTCCTGAGCTGCTCGCAGAGCCGCTTGTTGAGTTGTATCATGAGCTGAAAGACAAGGTCGACTTCATTTTTTTTGTTCCCCCCCATTTTTCTGTTCAATTACCTGAAGAAATCCACGCGATTGTAACGGATGAAGTGATCAGCATGGAAGATGATCCTCTTTCAGCTGTGCGCAAGAAAAAACAGGCGGCGCCAGTGCTTGGCGTGCTTTTGTTGAAAGAGGGAAAGGCGGACGCTTTCGTCTCTGCAGGGAACACAGGTGCACTGCTTGCAAGCTGCCAGATCCATCTTCCCCTTCTTGAGGGGATCGAGCGCGCGGCGCTTCTTGCTCTACTTCCTACAATGCGCAAA
>CAZLDZ010000074.1:0-6444 GCA_964558435.1 uncultured bacterium | reverse complement strand
TATCTCCTTTTGATTTCATAAGTCCACTCCCTTAGAGCTCTTCTTTCATCTGGTGAAATATCTGTTTTTTCATTTTTTCCATAAATAAAGATAAGAAAAATCTCAGCTTTGGAAACATCGTCAAAATAACACACTCTAAATCCTCCGCGCGTACCTTTTGTTGAAGATTTAAGACGAATTTTTCTAATCCCCCCAGTTCCCGGAATAAGGTCACCCAATTCAGGATGTTCGGCTATTTTCTTTTTAAGAGCCTCATAATCTTCTGTCGAAACTCTTCGTTTTCTAATTAAGTCACCTACATCCTTCTCAAAACTCCGGGATACGGTGACGCGTCTTTTCATGCCCATCTATACTACATAGTGGGGTTTTTTGGTCAAAAAGAAAAGATCGGGCACGGGCACGGGCTCGTTTACGTTCACGACAATCTAAACTTGAGTCTTAATTTTTTCTCAGAGTAATTAATCGTAAACGTACACGAGCCCGCGCCCGTGCCGGATCTTTTTCTTTTCCTTTATGGGAAATCTGGAAGGTAATTGAACACTTTAGTATGTTGCTCATATGCGCATTGGTGTTGTTGGAGTGAACGCGAAATCTGCAGAGCTTTCTTTGCGAGAAGAGCTTGCAAAATCTGCGCAAAAAATCTTCGACGAAAAGCAGCTTCCGTGTGTGCTGGTGTCGACGTGTCACCGGACGGAAATTTATTTCTCGGGTGATGATCTTGCAGAAATGCATAGTGAAATGCTGCACCTTTTGCGTGCGGAGGTTACAAGCGCATTTGAGCACAAGCTCTACGCCTACTTTGGCGAGGAGTGCTTTTCTCATCTTGTCGATGTGATTTCAGGATTGGATAGCCTCATTGTGGGTGAGACGGAAATTCAGGGGCAGGTGAAACGGGCGTACGAAAATGCGCATCTTTACCGCGAGCTTCCGAGTGTTTTGCATTTTCTTTTTCAGAAGAGCTTTAAAATTGCCAAAGAGCTGCGCACGCATATAACACTGGATGCACAGACGACCTTTGAAGCAGTGATTTTCCATCTCTACAAAAAGGTCTTAGGAAAGGGTCCTGTTCTTTTTGTGGGAAATTCTGAAATTAACCGGAAAATTCTTGCCCATTTTGCCAAAAAAGGTGTCAAAGAGATGACGCTTGCCACGCGTGCGCCACAAAGCGCGCAAGAATTGCCTGTGCAGGTCATCCAAGATGCACAGGTGTGGACTGAATTTCCTTTCATCATTGCGGGAACAAGCCGCTCAGATTATGTCCTGAAGCCGTGCGCGCAAACAAACACACATCTCATTCTAGATCTTTCCGTTCCACGGAGCGTTGATCCGCTTCTGGGGCGCCACCCTAAAGTTACGCTGATGAATATCGAAGATCTTTCAGGGCTTTTGCGCAAGCAAGAAGAAAGGAAGCAGGAGTTGATTTGTGCCTACAGAGAATATGCACGAGAGCTTCAGGGGAAATACTTGTACCGTGTATCCGACGTCACTTCGTGCACGCTGACGATGGGATCTTTGACAACGTAGAGCTGAATTCCAGGGATGAGGGCGATCTCCTCATCAAAGGGCAAAAAATTGTCGTGCGCCTTGTAAAAATCGAGAATCTTTTTTATCCCACGTCTAGAGTAAATGATCGAATGCGCGCGGTTGCGGCTTCCGATCTTCAGAAATTTGGGGCCCATGTCATGGTGTTCGATGAGAGTCTGGATATTGAAAAAGGGCATGTCAGGGCGCCACAAAAGGGGGATTTGCGAGCGCAAATCTTTTGTTTTGTCGACGATTCTGTAGTCAAAATCTGTGTATAACGCATCCCAATCCTTGACAAGTGTGTCAAGTTCTTTGAGCAAACCGGATAATTTGTGGGGGTTATCGACTAGAACAAAATCATCTTCCAAGATCCAGATCGTCTCGTACCCCGAATCGTACGCATCTTTCAGAACAGACAAATGACTCAACGTGCAGCCGATGGTTCCTTTGACGGTCCATCCTGAAAAACAGGATTTGCCATACCAGGCACCGGATAGACTGATCATTTGATAAGTTCCATCGCCATCTGGAGGAAAGTGCATCACGGATTCATAGCCTGTCCACATCCCATGATTGAATTTGAGGGCCATCTCATTGAGAGTAGCAGGTGAAAGTGTCCAGCCATAAATGCCGGGAAAGCGCTCAAAGAAAATCCCGTATGGGGCGAGTTGGCGGAAGGAATTGGCAAGTCTTTCTGTTCTTTGATCCAAATTAATCAGATAAATGTAATCGACCCCTTCCAGGCCTGAACTTCCGAGCTTATGCTCGAGTTTTTTGTAGCAATTCTCGATGCCGGCCATGGCATGCGCAAAGAAGCATAGAATAAGTACAAGTGTTTTCATAAGGTTTTTAACGCGTGGATTAAAGGTTCGCTTGCACTATTTTTGAGTGCCCAGACGGTAGTCTGATAGTCCGGAAGATAGATCTCTTCATAATTTTCGGGGGTGGTGACGCGGAAGTAACCATAAGGGTCTGGAATGCCGCTCATGCGTGTGGAGGTGCCTTCTGCGATGATGATGGGGAGTTTATTGAATAAGAGCTGGACGAGATCTCCTCGTAGATAGATTGCGCCATTGACAAGGGCTGCCTGCAGCTTATGACACTTCGTGAGATGGCCAATGAATGAGTCGAGTTCCATCAGATAGAGGCTGTCAATGAGGGAGTAATCCATGCGCGTTGAGGACTGGTAAGAGGTGGCACGGTAATACAGCTCAGATCCCAAATATTTGTACGGAGCCCACTGGACGTCGGTTTGCATGCCGCTAAAAAATGTGATCGGAATCCAGTTGGAAAATGTCTTGTATTGTGCCAGGCATTTTTTCATTTCTGCGGCTCCATAGCCAGGGGTAACAAATTCGATGGAAATGACTTTTTGGCATGAATCCAGAAGAAAAGGGGTATGGATGCCAAGCCCTAGTTCCAAAAAGCCTTTAATTTTGGCGTGCGCAAAAAGGGTTTTGAAGAGGGGAGATTCTTCTGCGTGAGCAGCCATGCAATTCAACAAAAGCAAAAAGGAAAGAAGGATTTTCATAGAGTTAGCTGGGTAAAGGGTTAAGGAGGGATCGTACGGTTTCTGTATCGACAATACAAAGGCGTGCTTCGCGATCTTCTAGACCAATCGGGAGAATGAGGTTTTTTCCGGAGTGATCTAGAGTCATGCTGCAGCAGTATTCCACGCCTTGATGGTCGAAAATAAAGGGTCTTGAGACGCGCGTGATGATAAAGGTCTTGTCAAGCAAAACAAAGCGGTGCAAATAAACGCGCGAATAATCGGGGAGGAGAGCCACCTCATGCACAAGAATGAGAAAACCTTGGTCAAAAGGGATCGGAGCCGCAGAGCCGCGGAAGCGTGAAAAGTCGTGTTGAGGGCTGTATTCCAACACGGACGTGCACGCGCCGGTTTCTGGATCAGGCTTCACAATCATGAAAGGGTCATAGGAATAAATGAGGTGAAGAAGGTCATCTTTAAAAAAAGGAAGCCAGTTTTTTTCACAGCGATTAGGGTCGGGTCCCAAGAGGGGAGTGAGCTTTTCAACATGGATGGGCTGGTTATTTTTTTCTTCGCCTAGCTTGCAGAGAGCAATCTGAAAATTTCCGGTGGGATTGGTGTCACTTGCGGTACAGGTAAACCAGGAATGTGCTCCATCGCAAAAGATGCGGCAGTCATCTAGGCCCTGAATGTTAGCAGAAATCCAGGAGCGGACGCGCTTGCGCGGGAGATTTTCAAGTATTTCTCTTTCAGAAAGAAGATGAAAATTTGTGTCGTAGTGAAGGAGGAAATTGCGCGTGCGAAAAATCCCGGTTTTGTCGCTTGTGTGAAATGATTTTGCCCCAGTTTGCGTGTAGTTGACGGTTCTACAAATCACCTTGTAACCCCACGTTGTTTTTTCAATGGAAGGGTTCATGGGGTGGTAGCGCTCTTCATCTCCTTCTTGGATCAAAGGGAAGTCGAATTGGATGGGCAAAAAATGTGCATTTTTTAAGGGCTCTACATAGAACAAGACATTGCGAAAGGCTTGTTCTTTAATGTGGGCAGGAACATGTTTGCGGATCATGAGATCGCTGGAGGCGGTATAGCCATCCTCCTTAAATTGGGTGTAGTAGGCTGCGATGGAAATTTCCTCGTCAAACTCATAGTCAGAAAGGGGAGGATAACTAAATAAATGGCCTGCATCACTCGAAGGGATGCGCGCACCTTGTTTGGCAAAAAGGTAGCTGAGATCATTTTTCCCGCGCAGGCGGTAATAATTGGCGATTTTGCGTAACGGCTCTCTTCTTTGAGGCCAAAACTGGTAAGCTTCTAAATAGGCGTTTAGCGCATTTTCCCACGCGTTCTGTGCTTCATAGCATTCGCCGATCATCCATTTGGCAAACCAGACCTCTTCGGGATCACCCTCCTTTTCGATGCGGGATTTAAACCAAAAAAGGACGTTGTCATAATGTTTTAAGGATTTGTGCGCGAGCGCCAGGAGAAGAAGAGCACATAAATTTTCAGGCTGTTCTTGCACGGCAAAGATCTGTTTTTTCAAGTGGAAGGCGGCGTCCTCCTGATCTTCGATGCAAAGAGAGTTAAGTTTTTTGCTGTTTTCTTCGGGTCGAGAGGCGTGGATCAGCTTTCCATTCAAGCATGAGAAAGAAAGGGATTTGTACTCTTCCAGAAAGCGGTAGGAGGTTTCTGTCAGCGAGTGTTTATTGAATTCTGGCCTTACAGTGAGTGTTTGGCCGGAATCGAGAAAAAGGATGTGGGTGTCCTCTGGGTCAAGATCGCATTCCAGAAGTGTTTTTTGGGCGAAGGAAATTCTCTCCTTCTCTGTTGGCGCTTTTTTCTCCTCAATGCGTGTAGGCATGCCCGTATTGATCACAAATTCTTCGATGATCCAGTGGTTGTACTGAGAAAGACCCTCTTCTGTGGAAATGGCGATACAGTCAGCAATCTCTTCGACACTGTCCAGGCATTCTTTTAAATAGGTCAAATTTTGTTTAACGAGGAGAGAAACACAGATCGATTTTCCTTGAAGCTGTCCTTGCGCACAGAAGAGAAAAAGAGCGATGAAAATGGCGCGCATCACAATGAAAGCTCCTTCAATTTTTTGATCAGTGCTTGGTATTTTTCTTGCTTACGTACCCAGATGCTCACGCCTTGTCCAGTGTTGGCAAAAAGCTCCTCATAATTTTCGGGAGTGACAATTCTGGAATATCCATAGACATCACCTTGCATGCCTTCATGTCTACAGCGCGTATCATGGGCAAGGATGATGGGAACTTTATCAAAAAGGAGCTGGACAAGATCTCCGCGCAAGTAGATCCCTGGATCGACAAAAGCGACGTCAATTTTGTGGCACTTGGTCAAATTCATGATGAAGGCATTGAGTTCTGTTAGATAAAAGTCATCGATGAGTGCATAGTTTTTATGCGTTGCCGATTGATAGGAAGCGGCTTTGTAGACGTGTTCAGAGCCATTATATTTATAAGGAGCCCAATCGGGATTGCTTTTGCATCCTGAAAAGAAGACAATCGGCAGCCAATGCGCGCACGGCCGAAAAAGATCCAGGCAGTTCTTGATCCACTCGGGTCCATATCCATGGGTGACAAATTCCACGGAGATCACTTTTGTGCAAGAATCTAAAAAGTATTTCGTCGAGTAACCCACGCCAAATTCTAAAAACGTCTTCACTTTCATCTGAGCAAAAAGCTCTTTAAACACAGGGATGTGATCGGTATAGGCTGTAAGCTCGGCGAGTTTTAGAAGAGATTCATAGGTGATCTCATCTGCGCTTTGATAATAGTCATCGCTCCAGGCTAAATTGAAAAACAGAAGAAGTAGAAATAGTAGTTTTTTCATGGGTTCCTTAAATAGTTAGGTCCTCCGTTATCGGAGGGGGCCTGAGGAAGATTTGATACTACATCCTCTAAAACTGTGTAGAGCTGGATTCCCGGCGGAAAGATGTAGTCCATGTCGTAAGGGAAAAAGATCTGGTGGGCTTGGAAAAATTGGAGAAGCTTGCGGATGCCACTTCTCTTCACAATCATCGAATGGGCACCCGAGCGCGCGCCGATTTTACAAAACTGCGCGCTTACAATTTCTTTTTGTGCGTAATTGTTCGCTAGAGAAAAAGAGATAAAATCGGGGCGTCGTCCTGCCCAGTAGGTGGTTTTATGATGGCCGTGGGTGTCGCGGATGTCTTTGTCTGTAAAGAGCACATCCCATCCGTTTTTTCCGACTAGCTGGTCCAGATCCTCAATTAAGTCGGCAAGTAATCGTGGATCGCGGAGCACTTCAATGTCATCTTCCATGATCCAGATGGTTTCATATCCGCTATCCCAAGCATCGCGCAAAAGGGAGATGTGGCTTAGAGCGATACCGATCGCGCCGCGCGACAAACAGTGGCAAAAATAGGTCTGTCCATAATTTTGGATCAG
>CAZLDZ010000073.1:0-6754 GCA_964558435.1 uncultured bacterium | reverse complement strand
AAAGGCTATTTCTCGAGGCCAAAAATCAATATGGCAAAGCCGCAGCCAGCCCTGCGGGCTAAAAATCGGCCAGTACAGAGGTAAGCTGCCTTGTGAGAAAAGAAAAGATCGACTAATCTGGCAGATTCCTCTCTAGGAGATAAAGATTCATGCTTGGAATGTTAAAGAAAATATTTGGTACTGCTCAAACCCGTCTTTTGCGCCGTTATGCAAAGCTTGTCGGGCAGGTTAATGTTTGGGAAGAGCGTTTTCAAGCCCTTAGCGATGAAGAGCTTAAGGCAAAAACGGGTGAGTTCCGAGCGCGGACAGAAAAAGGTGAGTCTTTAGAAGCCCTTCTGCCTGAGGCATATGCGGTGGTCAAAAATGCCTGCCGCAGGCTGTGTGGGACGGATGTGCATGTTTCTGGCTATGACCAGAAATGGGACATGGTCCCTTATGATGTGCAGATTTTGGGCGCGATTGCGATGCATTTTGGGGCGATTGCCGAGATGCAGACGGGGGAAGGAAAAACCCTGACCGCTTCACTTCCTCTCTATTTGAATGCGCTTTCGGGAAAGCCTGTGCATCTGGTCACGGTGAATGACTACCTGGCGCAGAGGGACTGTGAGTGGGTTGGCACGATTTTCCGCTATCTGGGGCTGAATGTTAAAGCCCTTCTTTCTACGACGCCCCATCAGCTGCGCACGATGATTTATCAGGCGGATATCGTGTACGGTACGGCGTCTGAGTTTGGCTTTGATTACTTGCGCGATAATTCGATGGCCCAAAGTAAAGACGAGCAGTGTCAAAGAGGCTATTTCTTTGCGATTATCGATGAAGTCGATTCGATTTTGATCGATGAGGCAAGAACACCGCTGATCATTTCAGGCCCTTCTCCCTCTTCAAGACAGATGTATGACGAGCTTAAACACGGGGTGGGGAATCTCGTGCGCCTGCAGCGGGAGCAGTGCAACAAGCTTGCGACAGAAGCGCGCAAAACTTTAGAGATCCTGGGTCTTTTGGTCGAAGGTGAAAAGCTCAAGTTGGACAAAAAGCAAGAGCAGGAAGCTAAGGCTGCTTTTCGTCAACTGTGGCTCGTAGGCAAAGGCACTCCACAAAACAAGCTCTTAAAACGGACAAAAGAAGATCCTGATCTTCGCGCCCAAATCGAAACATGGGAGACGTATTACCACGCAGAGCCGAATAAGCAGGAGCGCATTGCGGCTCTTTCTGAGTTGTACATCATTGTCGATGAGCGAGCCAATGAATATGAGCTTACAGATAAAGGGATTCGCACCTGGATTGCATCGGAAGGCAAGAGCGAAGACGACTTCATCATGCTCGATCTGGGGCACGAGTATTTAAAAATCGAGCAGAATCCCGAAATCCAGGAACAAGAAAAACTTCAAAGAAAAGTATCTCTTCGTGAAGAAGACGCCAAACGCAAAGAGAAAGCGCATAATTTAAGGCAGCTTTTCCGCGCACATCTTCTCATGGAACGCGATGTCGATTACATCATCTCAGAAGGAAAAATCGTCATCATCGATGAAAATACGGGAAGACCGCAGCCTGGACGCCGTTTCTCAGATGGGCTGCACCAAGCGATCGAAGCAAAAGAGGGGCTTGCGATCCAACAAGAGACGCAGACTTACGCGACCATCACTCTCCAAAATTACTTCCGCATGTACCACAAACTGTCAGGGATGACAGGAACGGCGATGACGGAAGCTACCGAATTTAAAGACATCTATAAACTCGAAGTCCTCTCCATTCCGACACACCGTCCTTGCATCCGCACAGATGCTGATGATGAGATTTACATGTCTGAGCGGGAGAAATACAATGCGATTTTAAAAGACATTCAAGAGGTTCATAGCCAGGGTCGTCCGATTTTAATTGGGACCGAATCTGTGGAGGTGTCAGAGAAATTGTCGCGCATTTTAAAGCAGAATAAGCTTGAGCATACGGTTCTCAATGCGAAAAACCATGCCAAGGAAGCGGAAATCATCGCCCAAGCAGGGAAAAAAGGCGCCATCACTGTTGCGACGAATATGGCAGGACGAGGAACCGATATTAAACTCAAAGAAGGCACAGCAGGCTGTGGTGGTCTTCATGTCATCGGAACGACGCGCCATCAGTCGCGCCGCATCGATCGGCAATTGCGTGGAAGAAGTGCCCGTTTAGGAGATCCAGGATCTTCTAAATTTTACGTCTCGTTTGAAGATTCGCTCATGCGTCTTTTCACCTCGCCACGGATTACAGCCTTTCTCCAGAGATTTCGCCCCCCTGAGGGTGAGCCCATTTCAGCAAAAGTGCTGAATAAATCGATTGAAACCGCGCAGAAAAGAGTCGAGGGGCGCAATTACACGATGCGCAAACACACCCTTGAATATGATGATGTGATGAACAAACAGCGCGAAGAAATCTACACCTTCCGCAACGAAGTTCTCCACACAGAAAATCCTCTTCTTCTTGCGGAGGAAATTTTAGAGTCCACTGCCTCTGCTATGTCACAGGAAGAAGTGGTCGCACATTTTCCGGTGTCTTTCGACTCTGAGGAAAAAAATCTTCAAGAGAAAGTTCTTGCCTCTTTCCGCAATAAAATTGCAGCTGAGCAAGAGGCCCTTTCTAAAAATGAGCTTGCTATCTATCCAGGTGGTCTTCCCCCTGAAGGGGTTCTGAAAGAGATTGTAAGAAACGTTCTCATCCGCACGATCGATCAATATTGGCAGGAGCATCTTTTGCATATCGATCACTTGCGTGCAGAGGTGCATTTGCGCACCATCGGACAAAAAGATCCTCTTCTGGAATTCAAACACGAAGCTTTTGCTCTTTTTGAAGAGCTCAGCACAAAAATTAAACAGGAAATCGCCCACTCTCTCTTCAAATTTTCTGTCGTCATCCCTGCGCCTGTAGAAGAAAAAGAGAGCGTTGTTCAAAGACGGCGCGAGCGGCTGCAACACCGCACAGACCTTTCCCTACTTCCAGAGCCCTAACAGTCTCGCGAGGAGGCGCTCGGGGTCTTCGATACCTTCATCGATCGAAAGGCATTCGGCCTCTTTGAGAAGAAAGCCTAATTTTTTGCCTTCGGGGATCCCTTCTTTCATCAGACGAGAAGCATCTAAAATGGGTTTTTTTGTCTTGTTGCGCACGATGGCGGACTCTAGCTCTTTTTGCCGCGCTTCATGCTCTTTGAAAAAGGCTTGTCTTTCTTTTTCCGAAATATGCGCCGCAATGATGGCAAGGCACATTTCGGCAAACGGATGTGCATAAAATTCTACCCATTCCGACTTTTTTAGATTTTTGAGCCAGGACGCGGGCATGTTGAAGAGGGATTTTGCCCGATGCAAGCTGTGGACGATTTCCCGTTCTTGATTCGAAAGTTTTAAAAAATCGCAAAGCTCAAGATCTTGTTCGAGTGTCTGGTTGGGAAAAAGCTCTAGAAGCTGCGCGATGGGAGGGATATCTTTGGGGAAATGCTGGATCGGAAAAACCCGTTTTTCAATCTCCTGTGTCGGCATGTCTTTAAGCTGAGGAAAAATCGTGGGCAGGAGTTTAAGTTTATGGAGGGCGACTAACCCCAAATCAAAATGGGCAAACTGCGCCATCTTTTTAAATTCTTGCCACACCCGTTCCATGGCGACCGCTGGGAGCAGGCTTTCAGCATTTTCGAAAATAGCACTAAATGTTTTGGCCTCAATCGGAAAATTAAAACGGGTGGAGTAGCGCACCGCGCGCATCATCCTGAGGCGGTCTTCCAGAAATCTTTCCTGAGGGTTGCCGATGGCCCGAATAATCCCTTTTTTGAGGTCTTCTTGTCCCCCAATGTAATCGATTAACTTTTCCTGAAGGGGATCGTAAAACATGCCGTTAATTGTAAAGTCGCGTCTTTTGGCATCTTCTTCGGGAGCTGCGGGATCGATGCCGGTCGGCCTTCTTCCGTCGACATAGCCTCGATCTTTACGGAATGTCGCCACTTCAAAGTGAAATTGGTCTTGGACGACGATGACAATGCCAAAAGATACCCCTACGGGAATTGTTTTAGGAAAAAGAGCTTGGATTTCTTCTACTTTTGCGCTCGTTGCAATATCGATATCATCGGAAGGATGCTTCATGAGAAAATCGCGGACCCAGCCGCCGGCAAAATAGGCGATATGTCCTGCATCTACAAGCTTCTTGATGACGCGGATTGCGGCAGTTTTAGCAGGCATGGTATGATTGTACTCATGAGTGAACCCAAGATTCAACTGCTTTCGGACCAGACAATCGACCAAATTGCGGCTGGAGAAGTCATAGAAAGTCCCGCATCTGTTGTGAAGGAACTTGTGGAAAATGCCCGGGATGCAGGCGCCAAGAAAATTACGATTGAAACTAAGGGTGGAGGACTTCAATACATCAAAGTTTCAGATGACGGCTGTGGGATGTCGCAAGAAGATGCTATTCTGTGTTTTTTGCGCTTTGCCACTTCGAAAATCCGCAAAACTCAAGATCTTTGTCATCTTTCCACGATGGGATTTCGCGGAGAAGCCCTCGCATCTATTTCTGCCATTTCCAAAGTATGCATGCGTACATGTCTTAAGAAAGGGCAGGCAACGCTCATCGAAATCCATGCAGGAAAAATTGTAAACCAAGAGATTACAGCCAGACAGCCTGGAACCACCTTTGAGGTTTCTTCTCTTTTTTACAATGTGCCTGCCCGCAAAAAATTTCAGAAGTCTGCTCAAAGCTCCGCTTCCGAAATCACCCGCATGGTGTTTCTCCTTGCGCTTTCTCATCCTGAAATTTCTTTTGAACTCGTGCAGCAAGAAAAAGAGATTTTTTCCGTTTTGGCAGGTTCTTTTCAGGAGAGAATTCACGCTGTTTTGGGCGATCTTTTTCAAGACAAAGGATTTCCCGTAGAATTTCAAGAAGAGGGCATGCGTATCGTCGGAATGATCGGAAATCCTGAACATCTCCATCGCCCCAATCGAAGTGGACAATATCTGTTTATTAATCATAGGCCCGTAAGCTCTCCCTCGATTGCATTTGCCATTAAAGAAGCATTTGGAACACGTCTTGATCAAGCCCGTTTTCCTGTATTTGCCTTCCACCTTTTTCTGGATCCAGAAAAGTTAGATGTCAATGTTCACCCGCAAAAAAAAGAGGTGCGTATTTTCGAAGAATACACACTGAAAAAAGCGATTCAAAAGGCCATCTTCTCAAGCTTGAACCCTGCTCCAAAGGTAACACCTATAGAATTTTCTATACCGATAGCATGGGAATGCAAGGAGCAAGAGTTTTCCTATGAGAGTGCTCCTCTTCAAGAAACGCTATTCTTCGAGCCTAAAATTTGGGGACTTGTCTCCTTTTATCTTTTTTTGGAAGATGAGACCGGTCTTGTTCTTGTCGATCTTAGGGCTGTTTATCGCAGGCTTTTCTTCGACTCTTTATCTCAGCATAATTTTCCTTCCCAAAGCCTGCTTTTTCCTCCAATATTGCAATTTTCTGCGCATGAATATGCGCGCCTTGAAGAACAAAAAGAACATATCGAACAGATGGGTATTAGCCTCAAATTTCTTGCAGCAAACAGTGTGATGATCGAAGCCATGCATTCCATGCTCACCCAAGAAGAAGCGCATGATTACCTTCTCTTTATCCTGGAAGAGCTCTCGAATCCCAAAGAGACGCGTGAACGCAAACTCTTGCGTGCTATCGAAAGAGCAAGTGCCCGCAAACATTTTACACAATCTGAAGGGCTCATGCTCTATCGAGAAATGATCAAAAACTCTTTAGAGACCTGCCCACAAGGAAAACCCCTACGAAAAAGGATTACAGCCAATGAAATCTCCCAATTTTTTAAAACGTCTTGATAAGCTCAGGACGCACCTAAAAGCTCAAAGAATGGATGGGTTCATTGTCCAATCTCCAATAGATCTTTACTATTTAACGGGAATGACTCTTTCAACAGGAACCTTGCTGTGTTGTCGCGATGAATTCTCTTTGTTTGTCGACGGAAGATACATCCAAGCAGCACAAGAAAAAAGTCCGATTTCAACAGCACTTTTAGAGAAAAAACATATCCATTCTTTTCTCAAAAAGCATCCCTGCAAAAATTTAGCCTTTGATGCGCAAACCACCTCCTTTGAGCAGCATGAGAAACTGCAGGATCTTTTTGGATCAGTCAAGCTCGCTCCCGTGCGCGGCTTGCTTAAGGAAATCCGTTTGATCAAAGATGCCTATGAACTTGCGGCACTACGCAAGTCAGCAGCTCTTCTTTGGAAAGGCTTTGAATTTGTGAAAAAAAAGCTCAAGACCGAGATCACAGAAATCGAGCTGGCCTTGGAATTTGAGGTTTTTTCACGAAAAGCAGGATCCGAAAAGCTCGCCTTTGATCCGATCATTGCTTTTGGTCCCAATAGCGCGATGCCCCACTACCATCCTCAAAAAGCACCCCTCCAAAAAGGAGATATTGTTCTGATTGATATCGGCGTCACTGTGAATCACTACCGCTCCGATATGACAAGAACACTTTTCTTTGGAAAAGCGGATCCTCTATTGAAACGTTGGTGGACGATTGTAAAAAATGCGCATGACGCTGCATTAAAAATCTGCAAGCCCGGCACGAAATTGGGCGCACTGGATGCAGCTGCCCGCGAAGTGATGGCCAAAGAGGGCGTTGAAAATTATTTCATCCACAGTTTAGGCCACGGCATTGGCCTTGAAACCCACGAATTCCCCCGTATTAAATTCGATCACGAAGATAAAGATCTTCCTCTTCAGCCAGGAATGGTGTTCA
>CAZLDZ010000072.1:0-6906 GCA_964558435.1 uncultured bacterium | reverse complement strand
TCCCTAAAATGACCAATTCCCAAACAAGATAGACCATTAATGCAAAAAGGCTTCATCCCAAAATTGTGAGGCGCACTCTTTTCAAATCGCCTTGCATATAGGCAGTCAAGCTAGGAATCATGTTATGGAAGCCAAAAGAGATCACCAAGATCGGCAGCGAAAAAAGCGCCTCGGAGGGTTTCGTATGCATGAGGAGATCGGTTTTGATGAGCTTGATTCCTAAAAATACCAAGCCAAAGTAGCAAAGAATCTTTCCTGCCATGAGAATACGGTTCCAATGGTCAACAGGACGGGTTCCTTGATAGACAACCCACCCGAAAAGGAGGACGAAGAATAGACTCCCAAGCCAGTCGGGGATGTTCCATTTCAAAAATGTGGAAAAAAATGTTGCGGAAAGATTGCCGCTTCCTGAGATGTAGGCAACTAAAAGTGCATAAAAAAGAAAAAGGTAAAGGACCCAGCTTAGACCTCTTCCAAGTCTTCCAAGGGTGTGTCCAACCATCGAGAGAAGGTTCACTTGCGAAGAAAACCAGCCATTGACTTCCACGAGCAAAAGCCCGGTTAACGTCATGAAAGCCCAAGCTGCCAAAAACATGACGATGGAGGGAAAAAAGCCCGCAAGACCTGTCGCAATGGGAAGGCCAAGCATTCCTGCGCCAATGCAGCTTCCGCCGATTAAGAGAATGCCTCCAATCAAACTACCCGGTTTATCACTCATGTGTTTGACCTAGCGTGCATTTTTTCCACAATCCGGATTTCTTGGCCAAGCCTCCCGAGTTCGTAACCATCAAAGTCTACAAATTTGAAAAATCTTTCAAATTGAGGAAAAACAGCGATGACCTGTTTTGCAAGTTCTTGCGCAATATAGCGATAAGTAGGATGCCCGGCTGGAGAAGATCGCAGCTCGCAAAGCCATTGAAGCGCACGCAAATTGACATGAAAATACCAGTGAATATTGTAAGCCATCGGAACAACATATTGCGCTTCTTCAGGAAAAACTTGGGCCATTGCATGATAGGCCTCTTGTGCCTTATCTAGTGCACAGCGGTAGGGTTTTTCCATTTCAGAGTCTTTAATCTCGGGCGGAATGTAATAGCCTAAATCGCATGAGAGCTGCTGTCTTTCTTGCGTGAGCATACGGTGTCTTTGCAAATCCCGATACACTCCAAAATCTGCGACAATTTCAAAGGTGAATGTCGCATGTTCTAATGCCCGTGGAGACTTATGTCTGCGATTTTCTCTAAAAAAGGCACCCGCATCTAAAATATGATCTAATTCTTCTAGAGGGAGCCTTTGGCAATATTCTTGACATTCATAAAGACCCGCTTTGGAATGTGCAAAAAGAAGGGCGGCAGCAACTTTTTGAGGACTTTCAGGGTCATAATTGATGAGGCGGACTCCTTGATCCTGCATGGTGCCCAAAGAAGTTGTGTGTTTGCTAACTAAAGATTTTACTTCCCTCTGTGTCTCTTCTGTGAACGCATGGAAGCTTTTACAATACTTATGTGAAGAATCGCCTCTACGGATGAAGGAGGGGATGACTTTCGAAAGTTCTCGGAAAGCTTTTTTACCCAGATCTTGCATCTCAAAAAGTGCTTGCCCATGGAGTTTTTGAATGAGATTTTCGTAAAAACGCCCATTGCCGTACATCCCCATGTTTGTGAGAGCGCTTGTTGGCAGAAGACCGCGTAGACAATCTAGAACTTTTGCGCGGATTGCCGCCGAGTAGGCGACTTTAGAGACTTCCTGTTCTTTAGGGAACCGTTTCTCCATTAATTCGGTAAGTGGAGGAATCAAGCTCGAATACGTTTCAAAAAGATGATCGCATGTGGCAAGATAAAGATCGCGGAACGCAGATGCCATGAGCACAGGTTCTCGATAAAAGAGGTATTCTCCTCTAAATTTTTGGTCAAAATAAATGTAGCGCGTCGACTTTTCAAGAGGCGAGGCTCCAATTCGGCAATCTTCAATGTTTTTTGCCGCTAGCATAGAAATATTTTCGATGGCAAGGTGCGCCCCCCCAAGTTCACCGATTGAATCATCACCGTAGCCGTCAAGAATGCGATCGTAAAAGTTTTGTGCCTTTTTGATCGCCATGCCTTGGTTTTCAGAGTCTTGAGTCTCTTCGCTAGCAGCTGCCCCTACAATTGAGGTAAATGCTGTCTCTTCACTAAGGATAAATTCTTTTAATAGGAGTGAGCGCAACCCTAGACTAGACCGTGAATAGCGAGAAAAAAGAGCCCCTTTGATCACTTCAGGCAAATTATGTAAAACGAAGACATTCGATTTTGAGTCCGAAACATAACGACTCAAAATTTTCAGCTGGTTCTCTGTAAACTCTTCGTAATCTTCAATCATGTTCCACGCCTTGTCTTAAAAAGGCTAAAGTAGCATTGTGTTTTTGCAATTGCAAGGACCATTTTGTTTACGAAACGCTTAAGACGCAATAGGAGAACGCCAGCCATCCGTTCTCTTCTTGAAGAGACCCACCTGACTCCGGCTGATCTTGTTGCCCCCTTTTTTGTCATGGAAGGAGAAAAAAAGCGCGAGGCCATTCCTTCTCTTACTAATATTTTTCAATTATCTCCCGATGAGCTTCTTTATGAAGTCGAATCTTTGCATAAAAGGGGAGTTCAGGCGGTTGCTCTATTTCCTGTTGTCGCCCGAAGCCAAAAAGACCCTCAAGGAGCCTACGCATTAAACGAAACCGGCGTTATCCCCACTGCTCTCAAACTGTTAAAAAAAGAATTTCCTTCCCTGTGCGTCATTACAGATATCGCTTTGGACCCTTTCACATCCCACGGTCATGATGGCGTGATTAATGACAAAAAAGATGTTGATAACGACAAAACAGTAGAAATTTTGGCACAAATGGCCGTTTTACATGCCTTCTGCGGGGCAGATTTTGTTGCGCCCAGCGACATGATGGACGGAAGAGTAGGTGCCATCCGCAATCAACTCGATAAACAAGGGTTTTATGAAACAGGGATCTTAGCTTATAGCGCAAAATACGCGTCCTGCTTATACGCCCCCTATCGGGAGGCTTTAGGATCAACATTGGCTTTTGGGGATAAAAAAGGCTATCAACTCAATCCAAAAAATGCACGCGAAGCTCTTCTAGAAGCCCAACTAGACATCGAAGAAGGCGCCGACATTCTTCTGGTCAAACCCGGGATCTTTTACCTCGATATTCTGACAAAGCTGCGAGCGCATTTTTCCGTCCCTCTATGTGCATTCCATGTGAGCGGAGAGTATGCTATGGTGATGGCCGCACATGAAAAAGGCTATCTCGATGCCCCCAAAGTCTTTTTAGAAGCCCTCATCTCTTTCAAGCGCGCAGGAGCCGACTTCATCATCTCTTACGCCACCCCCCAAATCCTCGACTCTCTTGCGACAAGTATTTAAAGAAAACATAAAAAATATAAGAAGAATTAGTAGTGCTTCCTTCACACAAGTCGGGGGTCGGGACGTGTAACGCCAGACCCCCGACTTGATGATATTTCGAAAAAAACTAAAAAAAAATCCTTTTTCTAAACTTATAAAAGTTGGGTTTGAACATAATTAGGGGGCTTTCTATACTGCTCTGCAGATATGTATACTTGTCCATCCTTAGAAGGATCTTCCATGACTTATTTACAAGAATTTCAAACACGCATTGCCAATCATGATTATCCATCTCTTCTAAGGCTGTGGGAAGAGTACTGTGCATCCAGTGAAATTGACCCTGAAGAGCTGCGCCAGATATTGGCTGCTGTAAAAGCTTCTGATTTTGCCGAGTCTTTTGGAAGACATGTCGATAAAGCAATCGCCTTATGGAAAACTCTTGAAGAAAGCGAAGCTTCCTCTCAAATCATTCAACTCATTCTCGACCTTCAAACGACCAATGCGGCTCATTATGCAGAACTTGCCTACGACTTTTTGAAGCGAAAATACGGAGAGGAGAAAAACTTTAATGAAAAAATCCGCCTAATTGGATTGCGCTCAAAAGAGAATTTTCAAGGAGCGATTAGCAATTTTGAGCTGCTTTCCCATATGGTGAAAGGAAATTATGTCTTTCACACTGGTGGATGGGGAATCGGAGAGATTTTAGATGTTTCTTTCTTGCGCGAAGAGCTCTATGTTGAGTTTGATTATGTTCCTGGTAAAAAGGATCTAGCGTTTCAGATCGCCTTTAAAACCCTTATTCCTGTTCCAAAAGATCATTTTCTTGCACTCCGCTTCGGCTCCCCCGATCTGCTTGAAGAAAAAGCAAAAAAATCTCCTGTCGAAGTGATGCGCATGCTGCTAAAAGATCTAGGGCCAAAGACAGCTTCAGAGATTAAGGACGAGCTGTGTGATCTTGTAATTCCCGCACAAGAATGGCAAAAATGGTGGCAAAATGCCCGTTCAAAAATTAAAAAAGACACAAAAATTGAATCTCCAGAAGATCTCAACAAGCCCTTCCGTCTTCTTGTTACAGAAGTGAGCCATGAAGAAAGACTTCAAAAGGCTTTAGAAACAAAACCCGACGCTTCCACATTAATTCAGATGGTCTATTCCTTTATGAAGGACTTTTCTGAAACTTTAAAAAACAATGCTTTCAAAGCCGAACTCCAGACAAAACTTAAAGAAACTTTAGCCTTTCCAGAACTCTCCCCATCCCAAGAACTACAGATCCATTTTTTCCTACAGGATTTGGGAGAAGGAAAAGAATATGCACCCGTGACTGAATGCATCAAGCGCACCGCCTCTTTTGAAGCTCTTTTAAAGGAAATTTCAGTCCAATCTTTTCAAAAACGCACGTTGATCGAAATCCGCAAACTTAGAGCCGACTGGAAAGAGCTCTTCTTACATCTCTTCTTTGTTGTCGAGTACAATACCCTTAGAGATTACGTTTTTCAGGAGCTTTTAGCGGCAGGCTGTGATGCTGAGCTCAAGGCCAAACTGGAAGAGCTTGCCGATTCTCCAGCACGTCACCCAGAAACATTTTTATGGTACTTTCAAAAAATCACAGTTCCATCTTCCCTCCCTTTTGCCGATCAAGCGGGGAAAAATCTCTTTTTTGAAGGCTTTTTCGTACTTTTATGTGCTCTTGAACAAAAAGAAAGTGGTCGCGATTACATCAAAAAAATGCATGGGATGTTATCCGCAGGCCGCTATGCAATGGTACGCGAGATCATGCAAGGAGCTTCTTTAGAAACCTGTAAAGAGTTTCTCCTCCTTGCCACCAAGTGCTACTCTTTGAGCGACCATGATATTAAAATTCTTCATTCCCTTGCTGAAGTCGTCCATCCCTCCCTGGCTAAAACTCGAAAAAAACAGGAAGAGCCGGCAGAAGAAACACGGGTCATTTGGACAACACAAGAAGGGTACCAAAAACTTCAGAGACGCATTCAACAACTCGCCACTGTTGAAACTGTAGAAAACGCAAAAGAGATTGAGGTTGCGCGTGCGCATGGAGATTTACGTGAAAATGCCGAATTTAAGGCAGCTCTTGAAAAGCGCGATCGCATCCAATCTGAGCTAAAAGCGAGTACAGATGATCTGAATCGTGCGCGTATTCTTAGCAAAGATGACATCCATACTCAAGAAATTGGTGTTGGAACCATTGTCGAATGCACCAAAAAAACCGGACAAAAAGTGCATTATACTCTGCTGGGGCCTTGGGATGCTGACCCAGAAAAAAATATTCTCTCCTATCAGTCTAAATTGGCTAAGAGCATGCACGGCTTGCGTGTCGGCCAGAAGTTTCAGTTCCAGGGTGAAGAATTCACAATCACCAAAATCAAAAGCTTTCTAGATTAGAGATGGTCTCTTAATACTGGGTTTGATACTCTGTATCTTTAGGAGATAGATTCATGCAGCTTGTCATCGCAAGCAAAAACGTCCATAAACTCCGCGAGATTCGCGCAATATTAAAAAAGCTCGCCTTTCTTGATATCCAATCTCTTTTGGATTTTCCTGCGTATAAACCGCCCGAAGAGACCGGCAAGACTTTTGAAGAAAACGCTAAACTAAAAGCGCTTCATGCAGCACTTGCCTTAAAAAAATGGGTCATCGCCGATGATTCTGGTCTTGTTGTCCCAGGCTTACGGGGCCTTCCAGGCGTGCACTCTGCGCGATTTGCTGGAGAAAATGCCTCTGATAAGGAAAATCGAAAAAAACTTCTCGAGGAAATGCGCGACCTTAGCGATCAAGATCGAGCCGCTTATTTTGAATGTTGCATTGCTCTTGCTTCCCCTGAAGGTACGATTAAGACAACTTCGGGCCTTTGTGAAGGAAGCATCACTACAGAAGAAAGAGGCAGCCATGGGTTTGGCTATGATCCTCTGTTCTTAAAATATGAATATAGCAAAACTTTTGCCGAGATCGATGAAGAGACAAAAAATCGCATCTCCCACCGACGCAAGGCCCTTGATAAGCTCCTTCCTACCATCGAATCTGCTTTCGCGTGCACTATTTAATCGACGGGTACAACTTTTTTTTCCGTCTCATTCACGATCCCAATCCCCTAAGAAAAAAACGGGCAGAAATTTTACAAGTTCTGAACCAAGAGCTCGACCGAATCAAACTCCGAGCCTCGGTCATCTTCGATAGCTCTGAAGAAAAAAGTTATGGTGTGTCTAGAAGTTTTCTCGACAACCTAGAAGTCATTTATACATCACAGGGCTTGACTGCAGACGATTACATTCTAGAAATGATTGTACAAATGCCCCATAGACGGGAGATTATTGTGGTGACAGATGACCGCGCGCTCGCCAAAAATGCCCGTTCTTTAGGGGCATCCAGTTCCACCATTTCTGCATTCCTTAAGCTTCTTGCAAAAAAACAAAGCCCCAAATGTAAAACAGATTTACATTTGCCAGAATCAAAGGCAGAAATCGCGCGCCTTTTGAGAATCTTTGAGAAAAAGCTTAAAGGATCTTA
>CAZLDZ010000071.1:0-6996 GCA_964558435.1 uncultured bacterium | reverse complement strand
GGATGACAGGATGGATAGGATGAAGAGTGAAGAGTCCCATAAAGTTACATCCTGTTCATCCTGACATCCTGTTATTTTTCTTCGGGGTTTTTCCTGATAAGCAGGATTTATGCAACGGACAGTAATCTATAATAATTTAGATAATTATCTTTGTTGGTTTTTTTCGCGCGCAAGAAAAAGAAAGGCTATTCCTGAAATAAGAGAAGCTCCTGCAAGAAGAACGCTCAATGCGCCGTTTGCACCCGTGCGGTGAACCCAGAAAAGGGCAAGGACGGGGCTTAGACCACCCAAGAGACCCGAGCAGATATTGTAACTGAGTCCCATGCCTGTGTAGCGGATCGGTGCCGGGAAGAGTTCTGCGAGCACCGATGGAAGAAGAGCAAATTGCATATTGAGAAAAATGAGCAAAAGAATTTCTAAGAAAATGGCAAAGCCCACCGAACTGTGCTGCACAGAATAGTAGAAAGGTAAAGCCAGCAAGAGAGTCCCAAGCGCGCTTCCAAGTAAAAGAGATCTTGGGGGAAAGCGGTCGCCGAGTTTGCCGAAAAAGGGGAGTGTAAGCGTTGATACAGTCAAGACGATGGCAGTAAAGGTGATGTTTTGCTCAAGGGTTGTGCCAAGCATCTTTTCAAAATAGATCGAAGAGAATACGGTGATGACAAAAATCCCCACAGCATCAAGCGCAGTAAATCCTGCTCCAAGAACGAGTTTTTTCTTGTGCTTTGCAAACGTTTCGTAGATGGGTCTACAGGACACACGGTTCTTCTTTTTCTCTTCTGCAAACACAGGGCTTTCATGCATTTTGCGGCGTAGGAAAAACCCCAAAAGACCTAAAAGTCCACCTAGGGCAAACGAGAGGCGCCATCCCCAAGTAAAAAGATTTTCTGGAGCCAGGGTTTTTTCTAAGAGAAGGCATTCGGTCATGCTAATTACAATGCCCAATTGCGGGCCCACGAAGGACCAACTTCCCATAAATCTGCGTCTTTCAGGTGCTGCATTTTCGACAAGATAACACATCGCTCCTGGGAGCTCTCCACCCGAGGGGAGGCCCTGCAGAATCCTCGTCATGCACAAAATCGCAGGCGCCCAAAATCCAATTTCTGCATAGGTCGGCAAAAATCCCAAGATGAAGGTGGGAAGAGAGATCGCAATGATGGAAATGAGTAGAGACAGCTTTCTTCCGTAGCGATCCCCTAGATAGCCGAAGAGGAGGCCGCCAAAGGGGCGGGAAAAAAGACCGATTGCAAAGACTAAAAGCGCATACAAGAGAGGAGGAAACTGCGTATTTGGGTTGAAAAAGAGTTGAGAAATGATGGGTGTCCAATAGACAAACAAAAACACTTCATACCACTCAAGAACGCTGCCGAGTGTTGCAGCTGCAATGACAATCCGTTCATGCTTGCGCATCAGAGCTTTTTTCCTTGGCAATTTTTTAGAACTTGAATGCAAGTGCCGCAGGCATGCGCGTCAAAATTGAGGAGCGTAAATGTTGGGGCACATTCCAGGTCGGAAAAAATGAGCGCCCGATCCCCGGGGCACCAATCCCACATCTCCAAGATGTCCCACGAGCTTGCAACTTCCCAGCAAGAGCCGTCTGTCAAAATGATCCGTGTTCCATCGATGTCGGCAATTGTAGGGCCGCAAATTCCTTTTTGTTTTCGATCAAAATCGACGCGGACTCCGCATGATGTGCGTAGATTTTTCAAACAGCAGCGGTCTTTTTGATGCCAATTCCAGGGATCTTTGTTGGCATGAAGGGCAACCTCATCTCCCACATGCCAATGCGCTGTTTTGGATGCGCAGCTGGCAGAGACGTTCCACACAAAGCCATTCTCGAGAATGAGAATTTGACCCCCATCCAAAACCTCTTTAATGAAATGTCGATGCCTCTTTTCGCAATGGTGAAAAGAGCTCAATTCAGCGTGATCCTCTAGGCATCGGTCGCGCCGGCAATCCTCTACTTGTGAAAAACTGAGTAAGGAGCTCATGGCTACAAGGATAAGCATACCCTGTTAATATATAAAATAAATTTTAATTTTAACATAAAAGCATAACATATTCATTTTTAGTATGTTGTGTTTTTAGTGAGTTATAGGAACTTGTCCTATAACTCATTTTTCTGGTAAAAAGTGAGTTATAGAATAGGAGTCTATAACTCATGCTCTGGAACTGGCAACTGCCCGTGTGGCCCCGCTTTCACTATGAAAAAACCCGCATTGCCCAGCTGGAAAAAAAATTCCTCTTGGAAATGGGCAGTGTTGTTTCCCTTCGCAAAAATATCCACGAGGAAGAGTACAAGCGCTTTATTGTAGAAATTCTCTCTCAAGAAGGCCTTGACAGCGCCAAAATTGAAGGGGAGCTTCTCGACCGGGCAAGTTTGCAGTCTTCGATCAAGAAACACTTTGGGCTAGATACTTCAGCCAAACCAGAAACAAAAAAAGAAGCGCGGATGGCCAAGCTTTTGTGTGATGTGTATGAAACGTTCGATGAGCCTCTTACGCATGAGATGCTCTGGAAATGGCATTCTCGCTTATTCCCAGAACAAGGAAAGTACCGCACCCACAAAGAGCCGATGCAGATTGTGGCGCAAAAATACGGCTCTACCCGCGTATTTTTTGAAGCACCTCCTTCGGGAAGAGTACATAAAGAAATGCATGCTTTTATCGCATGGTTTAATGCAAGCCAGAATGAAGCTCCCCTAGGAAGAGCGGCACTGGCACATGTCTATTTTGAATGCATCCACCCTTTCGAAGATGGTAACGGAAGAATTGGACGTGCTCTTGTGGAAAAAGTGCTTTCACAGAGTGTCGAGAGGCCTGTTTTGATTGCAGTCTCTGAGATATTAGAAAAGCGTAAAAAGGAATATTACGCAGCCCTTGAAAAATGCAATCGAACCTTGGAAATCAGTGATTGGGTAGAGTTTTTTGCTCTGATCATTTTGCAGGCACAAGAACATGCAAGCTGTCTTTTGAACTTTTTGCTGCAAAAATCTGTTCTATTGAACCGGCTTGCAGGCACATTAAACCCCCGGCAAGAAAAAGCTCTCTTGCGGATGTTTGCAGAAGGGCCCGCTGGATTTCAAGGAGGGTTATACCGAAACAACCTGAAGAATCGGGAATTTGATAAGGAGGGCGCCGTGAACTTGAATCAGGCGAAGCCGGCGCTGAAGCAGCCCAACTTGCATAAGTTGGGCGATGCAGGCGGGTTTAAGGTCACTGGCTGGCCGACGCAGTCAAAACCCGATTCTTCAGGTTGTTTCGGTATTAGTGCGGAGAATTACACAGCTATTACGAAGGCACCACGCGCCACAGCAACCCGCGATCTTGCTGATCTTGTCCAGAAAGGAGCTTTGATTAAAACAGGGGAGCTTAGGCACACCCGCTATTGGTTAAATTTGAAATAACAGTAAAAACGCCATCACAACCATCGCGATATCTTCCGTCAGAGTGACTGTAGAAAGGGGCACATCCAAAATGGTGCCCATGCAGGCGCAACGGACGTCGAGCCCTTTTTTCAGGGCCAGCACCACGCCCACGGCACCAAAGCCGAGAATGAGGATGGTGAGCACATAAATCAAAGAGGGCATGACAAAAGCAAAGTACCCAAGCCCCAATCCCAATTCAATCAGAGGGTAGAGGTAAGCGTAGAGCCGACTTTTCTTGGCAAGCAGGTCGTACATCTGGAAGCCGTCTGCAAAATCGCGTGGATGAAACAATTTTAATAGGGCAAAGGTGCAGAGAAAAAAGCCCATGAAAAAGTGCATCCAATCGCGGGGGCTTGTCCCCAGGCTATAAAAGAGCGCCGAAGCGGCAAGGAGTGCAACCACGACTAAAGAAAAAAGAGGCCAGTATTTTTTAAGCATTTGATTATAAGGCACTTATGTGCGATGTCTATTTTAAGATTAATTTAACATTAGTTTTTTATCACACTATTATGTTTTTGGCTATTCTGCTATGATTCTCGGACCATTATGGTTAACCAGTAGGAGATCTCATGCAGATACGCACAGAATTACTTTTAAATACAGAAATCCACGGTCAAGGAATATTGTGCTCGCTATTTGATGCGACACTATCTCCTTGGCGCTACTTTAACCAGGGACGAATGGTGCAGCTGCACGGAGAAGGCAAAGCTCTTCAGGTGCATTACGCCTTTTCTTATCACCCATGCGGTGCGCGCAACGTCTCTCCAACAACAAATGATCTGCATTCTTCAGAGATCAGCATGCTAAAGACAGCCCTGATGGTTCTGTTGTTAGTGCCCGGATTCATTTTTGGAGCAACAGGCAAGTTTTTCTTGTATTTGCTCAGCAGTGATTACAACGCAGCTTTTAATAATATTGTCCAAGATCTTTCTAAAGTGCCCGAGGAACCAAAGGGTGTCGCACAAGCTGTTCGACACCAAGCCCAGGAACTAAAAGGTGCCGTTAAGGCTGCTTTTAACCATGCAAACAATGCGTGGAGGGATCTAAGAAGGAAACCCGCTCCAGTCCAAGAGTTGCCTGTGGGCCCCCAAGCCGATGTGGCGCACAAACCACCTGTGGACCTTTCTCAAGTTTTGGCGCAAAAGCCGCAACATATTATTCAGGTACAGGCTAAGGATGCAAAGGATCTTTATAAAAAATTAACTGCTATTTGGCGTGGAAGAGAAGCAGTAAAACCGAATTGCCCTGTGGATGCGCTTGTGATTGAAGGAACGGGCGAAAATTTCATCATGTTTGACGTATTGACAGACATGAGTGCCCTTGAACAGTTTAAGGCCATGAAAATTATCCTTGTATGGGCGGAATCGCCCTTGAGCTGTTTGACAGATAAGGAAAAATGGGTGAGGGACGAGAGCAACATAGAATCGGTTGAAGAAGGTTTACAAAGACCTCTTAGGGCGCGTGAATGCTTTTCTTGGAAATCTTATCATGAGATCTTTGTCGTGGCAGATGAAACGGGTAGTCCAGTGAAAGAAGGGCGCGAACGAAAAACTGATGCATGACATTGCTACAACGGTTCCTCAAGAAGCTGAGTAAACCCTCCAGAACACTGCGCTGCCCGCATGTGGGAGAGGTGTATAATCTTCGGGAGATTTACGAGAGGATCAATGCTCAGTATTTCGACGGCAAACTCGCGCTGAAGATTGCCTGGGTGGGAAATCGGTATTCTCGGCCGCGCACACGCGTTCTTTTTGGCTCGTATGATCCGTACAAAAAGGTCATCAAAATTCATCGTAGGCTAGATCAGGCGCATGTGCCTGAATATTTTATTTCCTATGTTGTCTACCATGAGATGCTCCACCACATCCTCCCACCGGTGCCGGCAAGGCGGGGAAGACGTAAAATTCACCATCCGGCTTTCCTCGCTAAGGAAAAAGAGTTTCAGGAGTATGCGCAAGCCGAAGCTTTTGGCGAGCGTTCAAGGAGAATGTGGTTCAAATAATCGAGATAGAAAGATTGGGAATTTATGGGGAAGGCGTGGGCCGTTTAGATGGGCTCACCGTCTTTGTCGAGGGCGCGCTTCCTGGTGAAACGGTCGCCATCGAAATCACAGAAAGGCGGGCGCATTTTTCTCGAGCACGCATCATCAAACGTCTTGTGACATCTTCCGATCGAAGGGAGCCCATGTGCCCTCTTTTTGGCACGTGTGGCGGCTGCCAGCTCATGCATTTAAGTTATGACAAACAGCTAGAAGAGAAAAGAAAGCGTGTGGAAGATGCCCTTGTACGCATCGGGAAAATCTCTTGTCCTGTTCTTCCGTGCCTCCCATCGCCTACGCCGTTTGCCTACCGCAATAAAATTCAGCTTCCTGTCCAAAATGGACTTCTGGGAATGTACGCGCACAATAGTCATGATTTTGTTCCTGTGGAGCAGTGCTTCATCCATGGGGCGCTCGGTGAAAAGGTCCATCAAGCCCTAAAAAAAAGCATCCAAAAAGTCCCACTCAAATACCTGCTCATCAAAACGGCCATCCACACCCAGCAAGCTCTCGTCATTTTTGTCACAGCACGGCGCACGCCTGCTTTAAAAGAAATCGCGCACAAGGTGATGCAAGAGGTTAGTGAAGTTCGAGGGGTCGTCGAACATGTCAACCCCCACGAGGGCAATACGATCCTCTCAGGGCAAAATCATATTCTTGCAGGACAAGGGTGGATTGAAGAGCGCCTGCTGGAGTTAACTTTCAAAATTTCGCCCCATTCATTTTTCCAAGTCAACCCTTTGCAAGCAGAAAATCTCTACAAAAAGGTTGTCGAATTTTCTGCTCTTACAGGGGATGAGATCGTGCTGGACGCCTACTGTGGCGTAGGAACTCTTGCGCTGATCCTGGCGCAGCATGCCCAAAAAGTGGTCGGCATTGAATGTGTGTCACAAGCAATTCTTGATGCGCGCGAAAATGCCCAAATCAATGGGATTAAAAATGTCGAATTTATTACGGGACGTGCCGAACAATCGATAACGCTCATAAAACACGTCGATGTGGCTATCCTCAACCCTCCGCGCAAAGGGTGCGACCCTGCTTTTTTAACAGCTCTTTGCCTAAAAACACCACAACGTATCGTGTATGTCTCCTGCGATCCTGCAACGCTTGCACGCGATCTTGCACTGCTGTGTGCGCAGGGGTATCAGCTCAAAACCGTACAGCCGTTCGACATGTTCCCCCAAACTGCCCACGTCGAGACAATAGCAGAACTTATAAAATAAAATCGTGCCCGAGTCCGAATCCGTGTCCGAGCTGCCGATTCTTTTTTCAATCTTAAAAATGACGCAAGATCGGCAGCTCGGACACGGACACGTCAAGAAAAGGGTTGTGCACGCCATGCCCGATTTTCTTTCTTTTGCTATTCGCCTTTTGCTTGTCCTTTTTTTCTTAGTATATAAAATAAAATTTAATTTATAAGATATTTGTATGTCAGAATATGACTTCATCATCATCGGCACGGGAGCAGGCGGTGGGACATTGGCACATGTCTTAGCTCCCACAGGCAAAAGCATTCTGCTAGTGGAGCGTGGAG
>CAZLDZ010000070.1:0-7011 GCA_964558435.1 uncultured bacterium | reverse complement strand
GACACTGAGGACTTCGTCCCACTCCTCTTCGCTCATGCGCATGAGAAGGTTGTCGCGGGTGATGCCGGCATTATTGACAAGAACATCGATGGCACCAAATGTGGCAAGCAGTTTTTGAATGGCGTCTTCGGTGGCTTTTTTATCGGCGACGTTGACGACCTCGGAAGAGAACTTCTGCTCGGGAAATTGGCGTGCTGCTTCGAGCTCTTTTAAGACTTCTTGCGCACGCTCTTGATTGGTTCCGAAAATGGCGACATGCGCGCCTTCCTTGGCAAAGCGGAGTGCGATCTCCTTGCCAATGCCGGCGGTGCCTCCGGTGATGAGGGTTTTTTTATCTTTGAGCAGCGGCATGTTGAGTAAACTCCGTTAAATCTGTAACTTTTTCAATGCTAAGTGTAGGGCTTTTGGCACCGATTTTTTTGTTCATCCCGGCTAGCGTTTTTCCACATCCAATTTCGATATATAAATCGACACCAGCTTCTTCAAGAGCATGGATCCCTTTTTCCCAGAGAACAGGGCTTGTGACCTGTTTCATGAGGTTTGTGCGCAAAGCTGCCTGCGTTGTCTCAATGGCTCCGGTCGCATTCATGACGACTTGTACTGGGCTCTCTTTAAATGGTGCAAGCGCGATCAGGGGCGCAAGTTGATCTTGCGCTTGCTTCATGAGTGGGCTGTGGAAGGCACCTGAAACATCGAGCGGAAGGACCCGTTTTGCCCCCGCAGCTTTTAATGCCTGGGTTGCCGTTTCAATACCCCCAATTGTTCCTGCAATCACCACTTGACCTGGGCAATTTAAATTAGCAATCCATGCTTCTTTCACAGAAGCAAGGGCTTTTCTTACAGCATCCACTTCCATCCCAAGCACAACGCGCATGGTCCCGGGCGAAGAGACACAAGCCTCATCCATAAAAAGTCCGCGGGCGCGCACAAGAGAAAGGCAATCGGCAAAGGTAATTTTCGAAGCCGCAGTTAGGGCCGAGTACTCCCCTAAACTTAAACCGGCGCAAAATATTGGTGTGATTTCGGGAAACTCTTGTTGAAATGCGCGCAAAATGGCAATCGATGTGATGAAAATTGCAAGCTGGCTATTTTTGGTGAGCATGAGCTCGTTTGCTGGCCCTTCAAAAATGAGGCGCGAAAAAGAGCATTCGAGAAGATCATCTGCTTCCTCAAAAACGGCGCGCGCGGCAGGAAACTGCTCGTAAAAATCTTTGCCCATGCCAACATACTGCGCACCCTGTCCAGGAAAAAGAAAAGCGATTTTCTTACTCATGCGCATCCTCATACGTCAAAAGCGAAGCACCCCAGGTAAGGCCTGCTCCAAAAGCGGTGAGTAGAAGATTGTCTCCAGATTTTACGGGGGTCTCTCGCAGAAGTTCATCTAAAGCGATACCGACCGAAGACGCAGATGTGTTGCCGTATTTATGCAAGGTCATGTAGACGCGCTCCATCGGCACTTGAAAGCGTTTGGCGATCGCTTCGATGATGCGCATATTGGCTTGATGCGGAACCAGCCAACTGATATCTTGTTCACTTAAGCCCGCGCGATCTAGGCACTCTTTGGACGCATTTTCCATGCGGCGCACGGCGTGTTTAAAAACTTCTTTTCCTTCCATCTTAATGAAGTGTAAATCTTGGGCCACTGTTTCTTGAGATGCCGGGCAGCGCGATCCTCCAGCAGGAAGAACGAGAAGTTCTGCCTGCTCACCATCAGCTCCTAAAGAAACCTCACGGATCGCAAGTCCCTTGCCCGTGCCGCTCACGACGCAAGCTGCTGCACCGTCGCCAAACAATACGCAGGTGTTTCGGTCTTTATAATTGACGATCGAAGAGAGTTTTTCTGCGGCAACGACGAGGACATTTTTATAGCTTCCCGATTCGATAAAGGCCTTTGCGACCGAAAGGGCATAAATATACCCTGTACAAGCGGCCTGAATATCAAGGGCGGACGCCTTTGTGAGATTAAGACGCGCTTGAATTAAGCACGCAGTGCTCGGAAACGTAAAGTCTGGAGTCAAAGTCGCAACCAAAATGAGGTCGACTTCATCCGGCGAAATGCCGGCGTTTTCAAGCGCCCTTTGGGCCGCGATCACGCCCATATCGGAAGTGTACTCATCGGCGCGCGCAATCCGGCGCTCTTTCATGCCCGTGCGCGTGACGATCCACTCATCTGATGTCTCAACCATCCTTTCAAGATCTTGGTTATTCAAGACCTTTTCGGGAACGTAAGAACCTGTACCGACAATTCTAGCCTTCTTCATAGATAAAAAAAAATTTTGTTAACGTTCTAACAATTTTACCGTATTTTGTGTTAATAATCAATCTGCTAAGCTACAGATCATCATGTCAAAATATCCTTTGTCTCTTCTCAAGTTGATCGCCCTTCTTAAAAAATTCCCCGGCGTGGGAAGCCGTACGGCAGAACGCTTTGCATTCCATCTACTTAGCTGGCCGGAATCCCAGCTCCGTGAGCTCGCCGAGGGGGTCGCTACTGTAAAGGAAAAAATTAAAAATTGCCCCGTATGCCGCTGCCTGGTCGATATCCATACCTGTAAATTCTGCGATCTTTCTCAGAGGGATTCAAAAAAACTTTGTATACTTGCCTCAGAAAAGGATGTCTTTGCCTTTGAAGAGACGGGTGCCTATCAAGGACTTTACCACGTTTTAGGGGGGGTCCTTTCCCCTCTTGAAGGGCGCCATCCGCACCATTTGCATTTAGAAAGCTTACACAAGCGCATTCAGACGTCTGGTGTGCAAGAGGTCATCATTGCCCTGGATTCGACGCTCGAAGGAGATACGACAGCGCTCTTTTTGAAAGAGCAGCTCAAAAACATGCCCGTGACAGTTTCACGGCTTGCCTTTGGCCTCCCGATGGGGAGTTCTCTGGATTTTGTCGACGGAGGAACACTTTCACGCGCCTTTTTAGGCAGGCAGGGGTTTTAGTATGCGTTGGATTGCCTTGTTTTTACTTGTTTGTCAGGCCCTGTGCGCTCAAGTACAGGTGGGACTAGAGGTATTTTTTAATGAAGGGTACCCTGCTCTTATCCGCAATAAAAAGGTGGGATTGATCACCAATCAAACAGGTGTCAATCACGAGCTGAAAACAGCGGTCGATCTCTTTCGTGAGTGCAAAGAGTTTTCGCTGGTGGCGCTTTTTGCACCTGAACATGGGTTGCGCGGAAGCGCGCATGCAGCAGAAAAAGTGCCCCACGTTTCAGGTCCCATTCCTGTTCATAGTTTGCATGGGGAGACAAAACGCCCTACAGAAGAGATGCTGAAAGGCCTCGACATCCTCGTGTATGACATTCAAGAGGTCGGCTGTAGATCCTACACCTACGCCAGCACGCTTTTTTATGTGATGGAAGAGGCGGCAAAAAAGAAAATTCCCGTCGTTGTGCTCGACAGACCCAATCCTATGAATGGTGTCATTGTCGATGGGCCGATGCTCAAAGAGGAATTCCGCTCATTTCTCGGCTACGTCAATGTTCCGTATTGCCATGGGATGACAATAGGAGAGCTGGCACGGTTTTTTAATGAAGAGTACAAAGTTGGCTGCATGCTAAAAATTGTGCCCATGCGCGGATGGAAACGCACAATGACTTTTAAAGATACGGGGCTTCCTTGGATCCCGACCAGTCCCTACATCCCCGAGCCCGACTCCCCTTTCTTCTACGCTACAACAGGGATTCTGGGCATGCTCGAGCTTGTGAATATCGGCATCGGCTACACGCTCCCCTTCAAAGTGGTCGGTGCCCCCTGGATCCAGGGACACGTTTTTGCAGAAAAACTCAATGCACAAAATCTCCCAGGCGTCAAATTTGTCCCCTTCTTTTTTCGCCCTTTTTACGGCGCCTACAAAAATCAAGAATGTCAGGGCATCAAGATTGTCATCACCGATCCCCTCCAATTTCGCCCTGTCGCCGTACAATCTCTGATCATCGGCATGCTGAAAACTCTTTATCCAAAACAAGTTTCAGCAAAGCTTGCTTCTTTAAGCCAAGCCAAGAAAAAGTCCTTCTGCAAAGTCTGCGGAAATCAAGAGATGCTCGAACTTTTGCTTTCTGACAAATATGTCGCTTGGAAGCTCATCCCCTTTCAACAAAAAGAGCGGGAAGAGTTTCTTGTCCTGCGGGCCAAGTATCTTATTTATTAATAGACCTCTTGCGTAATTTCATTTAGGTAAAAAATTGCCCTTTGTTTTGCTAGACCTATCCCTGCCTCGTCGCCGACTTTACTCAAGTCGACTCCTCGGCAGGTCGAACCAGCAAAGCTGGTTCTATAACTCTAGCAAAAAAATCTTCAATTTTTTCCAGTAAAGCAAATTACGCAAGAGGTCTAATCCTGTAACGAGTAGCCTTTTTGATTCCTTCTTGTAGAATAATCCCTTTTTCTATGAGGTCCGCAATATCTCGCTGCAAAGAACGACGACTTGTACCGGGGAAAAGAGATTCATAATCTTGAATCGTAAAACTTTCCTCTTTGACCAAAAGATTTTCAAGTGCGAATTTTTGTCTTTCTGAAAGCTGATGTTCAAGTACTAAAACATCCATTTTTATTGCTTGAGATCCTTTAATTTGGATCTCGTGCATTTGGGTTTGCAATGCTACAGTAAAATATTCTAACCAGCTCGTCAGATCCATGTTACTATTTCTAACCGACTGCAGAGCTTCATAATAGGCTTGTCGATTACGATCATAGTATTCGCTAATTGTGAAAAGCTTTTTAAAATCATAGCCTGTCCGGTAAAGACATAGAGTCGACAGCAGTCTCGCTGTTCTTCCATTGCCATCGACAAAAGGATGGATATGCACGAGTTGAAATTGTGCTATTCCAGCTACAAGCACGGGAGGAATTGTCCGTTCATTTTGCAGCCAATCCACAAGCTCAGCCATGAGCAAGGGAACATCATAAGGCGCTGGAGGTGTATAGATGATTTCTTTTGTCTTGGAATTAGCAACATAATTTTGAAGCGTTCGGTATTGCCCTGGTTGTGCGCTATTACCTCGTACCCCAGAGACAAGACGCCTGTGAATTTCTCGGATTAATCCTTCAGTAACGGGGCCCTGTGAAAAAAGATATTCGGATACAAAATCAAAGGCTCTTCTGTAATTTAAAAGCTCCTTTGCATCCTCGGAATCAACGCCTGGTATTTTTTCTCCCGCAATCAACTTTTCTGATTGATCCAAACTTAAATGAGTTCCTTCAATATGGGTCGTATGATGAGCTTCAAGAACCAAGGCACGTGCCTGCATCCTGGAGACCCAATCCTTGGAAAGCTGTGCAGCTTCAAGAAAGCCCCTTATGCGTTCAATAGCGGTTAAAGCTGCGGTGATCGCTATCGAAATTGTAAATTTTGGACGCAACATATTTTTTTGTGACACTTTTTTCCATATTATGTCACAAAAGCTAGTTTTTGCGACATTTTTGTGACACAATTTGCGACAAAACCATGTTAAAAATGTCACAAAACATCAATAATACGCTTATTATAAGCTATTTATGAATAGCTCTGCCGTAAAAGGCCAGGGCCGCCTCTTTGATCGCTTCTGAAAAGGTGGGATGGGCATTGGGGACATGGGCAAGGTCTGAGACTTTGGCCCGTTTAGAAAGGGCTAAAGAGGCCTCTGCGCTGAGCTCTGAGGCATGCGCTCCAAGGATGTGGACACCGAGGAGTCGATCAGAGGGTTTATCCCCCACAATTTTTACGAAACCGCTATCTTCGCCACTTGCGCGTGCACGGGAATTGGCTTTGAAGGGAAACTGCCCTGTGGCGACGTTAAAGCCTAAATTTTTTGCCTCGGCCTCACTTAAACCCACAGAGGAAACTTCGGGATACGTGTAGATCACGCTGGGGATGGCAAGGTATTCGATGCGCGGTTTTTCTTGCGCGATGATTTCGGCGACAGCAACACCTTCTTCTGATGCTTTGTGCGCGAGCATGGGGCCGTCGACGATGTCGCCGATGGCATAAATGTTTTTCTGGCTTGTGCGGAAGCTGCCATCAATGGGAATGAATCCGCGCGCATTCACTTGAATGCCGACCCGCTCAAGTCCAAGATTTTCGGTGTAGGGTTTTCTTCCGATTGAAACCAAAGCGGCATCGCAAGCAAGGGTGAGTGTCTCGCTTTCTTTTTCAACTTTAAACTGCCACTTTCCGTCTTGTTTTCCAGCACTTACAACTTTGGATTTGAGGTGAAATGTCATGCCTTGTTTTGTAAGAGCATCTTGAAGCCCCTTGGAAAGACTTTCATCAAAAATAGGGATAACGCGGTCCATGAATTCCACAAAAGTCACCTGTGTTCCCAAGCGACTATACACAGAGCCGAGCTCGACACCGATCACCCCCGCGCCGATCACAATGAGCTGTTTGGGAACGCGATCGAGAGCAAGAGCCCCCGTTGAAGAGAGAATTTCTTTTTCATCAAACGGAAGAAAAGGAAGCGGAGTAGGCTCTGATCCTGTAGCCAAAATGATGTTTTTTGCCTGAAAAATTTCTTGGCCTACTTGCACACTCTCGCGCGACAGCAAAGTTGCATGCCCAGTGATGGGGTGGACCTTATTTTTTTTGAACAGTTGATAAATGCCTTCGTTAAATCCCCTGACGACACTATTTTTTTTCGTCATGAGTTTTGCAAAATCAAAAACGAGCTTCTCGCCTTGAATGCCCATTTCCTTCCCTTCATGCAAAAGCTTCCAAAAAAGCTCTGTCCCATGCAGGAGCGTCTTCGAAGGGATGCAACCCACATTTAAACACGTCCCACCGAGCACCGGATCCTTCTCCACACACAGCGTCTTCATCCCCAGCTGCGCGCACCTAATCGCCGCAACATACCCCCCCGGCCCCGATCCCACCACCACCACATCAAATTGTTCAGCCATGCAGCCTCATGAGAGAATAAAAATATGGGCGCCATGCGGCGCCAAAGGAATAAAGATTTTGGACCTGCTTCCCATTCACAAGTCGGGGGTCTGGCGTTACACGTCCCGCCCCCCCGCTGGCCCCCTTGCGCC
>CAZLDZ010000069.1:0-7071 GCA_964558435.1 uncultured bacterium | reverse complement strand
AAAATCTGCTCAAGCCTTCTTGCATATTTTCTCAATCTTGTTTTAAATCACTATATGCGCATGCTACTCGCTGGAAGCTTCGACCCTCCCACCCTCGGCCATCTCGATCTCATCCAAAGGGCGCACAAACTCTGTGACGAGCTCATCATTGCTCTTGCAGAAAACACCGCCAAAAAAAAGAAAATGTTTTCCCTCGCTGTGCGCACAACAGCGCTCACTAGCCTCACCAAAAAATTTCCGCACGTCAAAGTGGTCACTTACAAAGGGCTCACAGTCCATTTTGCCAAAAAAACGGGCTGTCAGGCCCTTGTGCGCGGGCTCAGATCCCCAGAGGACTTCCAGGGGGAAATCCAGCTTGCCCTCGCCAACAAAAAACTCACGGGCATCGAAACGGTTTTTCTTCTTGCAAACCCCGAGTTTGCTCACATCAGTTCCACGCTGATCAAAGAAATCGCCACTTCCCACGGCTCCCTGAAAGAGTTTGTTCCCCCTTCTGTCGAGAAGCTCTTTCGAAAAAAACCTGTTTAATTTACTCTTTTTGCTCAAATTATGTCCGTGCAACCAACGCAATCGCCGCGCTCTATTTTAAAACCGCCCGCGCCTACACCCTCACCTAAACATGGGCGGATACCTAGTATCGTTCATCATGAACCAACGATTGAAAGATACAACTATGAAAATACGCAAAGCTGTTGGGAGTGGTTTCTTTCCCTTTTTGATTGCGTATTTGAATTCTTTACTTGGCTGACAGCAAAAAACAACAGACATGAAGATAGACACGAAAAAGGTGAGGAGATTGAGCTTGAACCCATCGTCCATGAGCATATTCCCGAGCGCACCTTAGCCGAACGTCTGCACGATCAATTTCACTATGCCCTCGCAAATCCTGGAGAGCGCATTCGTCAGGCTGTAGGTTTTAAGGATGATATCATCGATGCCCGCAAGGGAATTTTTGTCATCAAGCTCTCAAATAGCGGTTATCTTGTGCACCAAGAAAACTACGGTGAAAAGCCCCGGGCTCAATTTTTAAATACCGTCCAGAAGCTCCAAGGGGAGATTCCACTCGAAGGTGCAGAGAGCTTTGAACTCCTTTTTATTTCTATCAAAGTAGGCGAAGGCAGAATTAAAACAACAAACTGCATTATAAAAATGTATGTTTTTGATCCACAAGCACTTGAACCATCGAAAGTAAGATATATAAAAAATTTGAGACTGGCCCAAAAAGAAGTGTTTAAAAAATTCCCTATCTTGAACGAAGCAGGGATAACAACTAAAGATTTAATATTATAGTAAATATAATTTTATTTCTTTTAATTTTGCATTAATTGCTTTATAATATTATTAATTTTTCAAATTAGGAGTTAGTTATGGAACCAGCAAGACCCAAAGCAGAGAGCGTTTCTTCACCTTATGCTTGCCTTGTGAGCCTTCTACCCCAGTGCCTCATCGACCTCATCCAGAAGATTTATGATTGGCTTTTTCCTTCTGATAAGGGGAGTGCGCCTTCTCCTTTTCAAGCGCCTCAGCCCAAGCCTTCTGGGCGTCTGCGTTACGACCCAAGAACAAATGATGCATTATGGCGGGAAAGTAAACTGGACAGGTTGTCTCGAGGTGTTCCTGGCCACAAAACTGATGATGATGACGAAGTCTTTGAACTGGAAAGGGAAGAGCCTGAAGACAGAGAACCTGGTCCTGTCTTTTTTGTAGCTATTACAAAATCTTAAAACTAAGGAAATAAACAATGTCACAAGCTATTCCAACACATCCTGTAAGCCTCAGTGGGCGCTTTTTATTTGAGGGAGCCAAGCTTCTTCCAAACCCAGCGTTCCCTGGTGAACAGGAATCGATCGCCTATCCGGTGGGGCGCGCGCTCTGGTCCTTGGGGCTTGTCGTGGTGGCACCCGCAGGGGTCTTTTGGCATGTGGGGTGCGCGGCGCGCTGCGCTCTTGATAAGCTCTGTCGAAGCGATGAGGCGACCTGTAAACAACTTCATGAACGAACCTTCGAACATTTGGGCTGTGCCCTAAGGGATGGCCTAGGGATCTTATTTATGTGTATTTTAGGCCCTGCTTTTCTTGCGACCCTGGTGGCCTACGGAGTCTTTGGGGGGATGGGTTGGGGAATTGCAGCTGCGCTCGCTACTGCTCTTAATATACTTTTGATCGCAGGGGTATTACTTGAAAGCAAGTCGCCGCTAGAAATGGCGTTCTGGTACGCCTTTGCAAAAAACCCCATGAAGGAACTTCGGGAATTCATACCCGTTCATCAACAGAAATTCTATTATGACGAATATTGTAAATGCTTAAAACCCTCCAGCGCAGGAGTAGCAATATGATACCAGCAGCCGCACCAGTTTACATTGACCCACCCACCTCTTTAGCCACACGCTACTTGTATCAGGGGGCTATGCTGCTTCCCAAATGGCAGAAAGAGTCACCTGTCACTGACCAGATCTTGCGCGGTTTGTGGGCGTGCGGAGTGACGGTGGTGGCGCCTGTAGGCGTCGTTTACCATGCGGCGCAAGCGGCGCGCTATGCGCTTGAGTCCTGCTGTAATGAGAAGGCATCAGAGCTTGCTAAAAAACATTTCTCGTGTTTGGGCAACGATTTATGGGTGTTTTTGATGCATACAACGTATGCAGGACCGACCTCCGTAGCGGCGCTTGCGGCAGGAGCTATCTTTGGGGGCTTGATTTGGGCCGCAGCGGCCGTGGTTGTGTGCCATATTGCCTTGACGATTATTATTGTTATGGATGGTCATACACCTTTATCTGAGCCTATTTTATGGTTCCGATTCGCAACAGATCCTTTCACAGCGGGCTATCATCATTATTTTTCACGGAAACACCCTATTGGCCTTGCTTCACAAGGCGTGCGTTACATGAACCTTTATAACTACAAATGTCTCGTGCTGCAAGGGAAAGCCCTAGATAAGACGCTGACTGAAGATGAAATCAACAGGCTTAGACACCAATGGGTCGATTTTGAAAACTACCTCAGACAAAATATCCCTGACAGATTAATCCAACAAATCCCAGAAGGAAAATCATGACACAACCCGCCGGAGTTTACGTTGACCCACCCACCTCTTTAGCCACACGCTACTTGTATCAGGGGGCTATGCTGCTTCCCAAATGGCAGAAAGAGTCACCTGTCACTGACCAGATCTTGCGCGGTTTGTGGGCGTGCGGAGTGACGGTGGTGGCGCCTGTAGGCGTCGTTTACCATGCGGCGCAAGCGGCGCGCTATGCGCTTGAGTCCTGCTGTAATGAGAAGGCATCAGAGCTTGCTGAAAAACATTTCACTTGTGCGGGCGATGATTTAGCGAGATTTTTATTCAATACAACTTATGTAGGGCCGACCTCCGTAGCGGCGCTTGCGGCTGGAGCTATCTTTGGGGGCTTGATTTGGGCGGCGGTAGCTGTGGCTGTTTGGCATGTTTTCGTGATAATTCTTCTTATATCAGATGATGATCCCTTATCTGTGCCTATTTTATGGTTCCAATTCGCAGAGGATCCTTGTGGCAAAGACAGTATAGTAAATTATGATTTTTCAATTGATGAACAAGGAGCGAAAGTTGCCAGACAGGCCTCTCGTTATCAGGCTTTCTATGACTACGAATGTCTAGTGTTGCAAAAAATAGCCAAAGATGAGGCGCTGACTGAAGACGACATCTACAAGCTAACCCAACGGGGTAATAGATGCTCTAGAGATAGACTCGAAGCTCTCATGCCACACAAGTTAGTTGAAGAAGCAAACCGCGGGCGAGCTTAACTGACCTTTTTGCCTTTGTTGTAGCGCGTCTCTTGGCAGGTGCCTTCTCTGTCATAGACTTTCTTGACGCCGTCGAGCTGGTCGTCTGAAAAGCTCTGCAGAAGGCGGGGCTTTCCATCGTCATAGTATTTGTTGAATTTGCCGTGGCGCCTTCCCATCCTGTATTCGCCTTCAAAGACGAGCTGCCCCTCTGGATTCCATTCTTGGCTGAGGCCGTCCAAGGCTCCTTTTGTGTAGCGGGAAATGGTCAGGATTTTTTCGTCTTCTGTGTAGGTTTTTTCTTCTCCTTCTTTGAGGTCTTCAACAAAGAGGACTTCTTTATGGATTTTTCCGTTCGTAAAATAATGGACGGCAGGGCCGTGGCGTTTATCCTTTTTAAAATGCATGCTCATGATGAGCTCGCCCTTGGGGGTAAAGACCTGCATGGGGCCTTCTTTTAATCCATCGACATAGGTGGTGCTGGCAACTTTTGTGCCGGCTTCGTTGTATTCAGCAAGCTCTCCTTCTGCCCCATCATTGACAAAACTGACTTCTAAGGCTTTTACGGTGCCAAAGAATTCATGGGGAGGGTAGAAGATCTGATGGAGGCCGTGGCGGTTGTTATTTTTGTAATGGTAGATGATCTCTTTTCCATCTTCGGTTCTTTGGTAAAAGCGGCCGTTCAATTTGCCTTGGTCGTATTCGGCTTCTTCGAGGAGATTCCCCTGCGGATCCCAGAGGGCTTTTCTTCCTTGGAGCTCGCCGTGATCATAAGCGATGAGGGTCTGAAGCACGCCGTCGGCATAAAAACTCTTCTGCTCTCCGTGGAGTTTTCCCTCTTCGTCAAAGGAGTAGCGCTTGGCCATTTTTGGCTCGGGAATGCCGGGGCTTTCTGCTTTGCTGTAATATTCGAGCTGCTCGCCTATGGGAACTCCTTTGGCGTAATTTTTGATTTGCCAGAGGCTGCCGTCGCTGTACCAGGTCTGGATTTTGCCATCAAATCTGCCTTCATGGTAGGTGGCAAGAGTGCGTCTTTTGCCATTTTCGTAAAACTCTTCCCCTTTTCCGTGTTGTTTGCCGCTTGCAAATTCGACGATTTCTTTGGGTTTGAGTTTGCCAAACCAGGTCCGGACGATCCCTTCGGGAAGATCGTTGATGAAGCGCGCTTCAAAAACGAGTTCCCCTTGTTCGTTCCATTCACGGTGGACCTCTTGCCGTTTTCCGAGGCTAAAAAGACCTTCGGCGCGCAAAGCGCCGCTTGTGAACCACTCTTTGCGCACTTGATCGAGCAAGCCGTTTAAATAATGCTCTTCTAAACAACATGCGCCATTTTCTTCCCACGTGCGACTCTCACCTTGTTTGATGCCACTGGCAAGTGAGACGCGCAGAGCCGGTTTTCCATTTTCATGCCACTCTTCGTAAATGCCATCTTTTACGCCCTCTTTATAAGAAGCGTGCATTTTCATCTGGCCATTTGCGTAATATTCCTTCTGCGTGCCTGAGAATTTTCCTGCACTGTAGTTGTATTCTGTTTTGATCTGGCCAGAGGGATACCATTCTAAATATTTTCCTTCGCGCTCATTGTCTGTGAGGAAATACTCAAGGAGTTTTTGCCCCTCTTCTGTGTATTCTGTGATGGGCTCGCATAGCTTCCCCTCGCGATCATAGACTGCAAGATAGGCGGGTTTATCATTGGCGTGATTTCTCCAGTGTTTTCCTACCTTTGTGCCATTGTGCCACTCACCCTCTCCTAGGAGTTTTCCCTCCAGAGAAAAGTATTGTTCTTTTCCCTGCTTTTTCCCTTTTTTATAAAAGGCTTTGTAACTCTCTTTGCCATTTGTGTGGTATTTCACGTGGGTGCCGATCGGCTCCCCTTCTTTAAAATCTTGCACTTCTTGGATGCTGCGGTCTTCGGCATACACAATCACAGCGGGATTTTGTCCATCAGAATGCAAGAGCCCTTGGACATAGCGCTTCGATGCTTTTAGAGCGCCACTTTCATACCATTCTAGCGCGTTGCCATGAGGGACGCCTTCTTCATACGGAATCAAAGTGGTGCGCGTGCCTTTAGCCGTGTAGCGGCTAAATTCGCCGGTGAGTTTATCATTTTGATAGACCCCTTCTTCTGCTTTTGCTCCATCTTCGTGATAAGAAATCATAGGACCGTGGCGGAGCCCATTCGCATAGGAGGCACTTGCCCGGATTTGACCGGATGGATAGTAGATGTGGAGCTCTCCGTGCAGAAGTCCCCGATTGTAACTGGAGATTTTTTCCATTTTTCCATCGGAAAAAAAGGAGACGCTAAGACCGTGCGGAACCGTTGTGCTTTTCCATTCTTGGTAGCCTAAAGAATTTTCCTCAACGACTGCGAGGTCCATCTCATTTTTGAGTTGCCCTTCAGGGTAAAATCTCTGTTGCTTGATGGGAACTTTTTCCCCCTTCTCGTTAAAATCGAAAAAGAGAACGCGCTCAGGATTTCCATTGGGATAGGCCTGCATGATCTGCGGACGCCAGTGGGGCAGGCGCGGCGCAAGAGTCAGTGCGGTGGGCGCTGTAGGAGCATCTGCCCACATAGCCGCAGAAAAGCATAATACCGAAGAAAGAAGTAAAGATTTTAGCATGAACCTATCCGTAAATTATAAATTGTTGTTTTTTTGATGATTTTTGAGCAGATTTCTCATGTTCTTTTGAGGACAATGTTAGATTAACATGGGCGAAAAAGAACATGAGAAAGATGCCAAAAAGGGCGAAAAAACGACTTTTAGAATTTACGGATAGGTTCATATATCTGGCCTCACAAGTGATGTGAGGCCAGAATACCAAAACTTAGGCCAAAAATGCAAACCACGAGAGAGCAAGACCCCAGAGGAAAGGAATCAGACCAACAATTTTTAATGTTGTTGGATCGCTCATCGTCCATTTGATCATGAGTTGTGGCAGGAAAAGAGAAAACACTCCGCGCACAACCAGCCACCAGCCGAGAAGAGTCACTAAAAAGGCAGGCTGCCAAATCCAGACATTGAATTGACCCACGATGTAAATCCCCAAAAGGAGATTAAATAGTGCATTTAAGTAGAACGCACTGGGCGTACTTTTCATGGAATGCACGACTTTTGAGAAATTTTCTCCGTAAATCAGCATCCAAAATCCTAAAATTGCCAAAAAAGGTCCGAAAATTGACGCAAGAAAAAGGGCATGTCCCATTTTTTACTCCTTGGTACAGTTTCCTTTACTATAAAGTAAATTAATTATTTGTCAACTTTTTGATATAGTGATTTAAAATAAGATTGAGAAAATATGCAAGAAGGCTGCGCAGATT
>CAZLDZ010000068.1:0-7113 GCA_964558435.1 uncultured bacterium | reverse complement strand
AGTTTGATTTTACGTGCGTGCACTTTGAGAATTTCGTAGCGTCCTTTGATATCGGGAAGATCGATGACGATGAGTCGATCAAAACGGCCTGGACGTAAAAGTGCTTTATCGAGAACGTCTGGGCGGTTGGTCGCGGCAATTAAAATCACCCCTTCTGCGGTGTCAAAACCGTCCATCTCGACGAGAAGCTGGTTCAGGGTTTGCTCGCGCTCATCATGACCGCCTCCAATGCCAGCGCCGCGGTGGCGTCCTACCGCATCAATTTCGTCCATGAAAATGATGCAAGGAGCGTTTTTCTTGGCTTGATCAAAAAGGTCGCGGATACGGCTTGCGCCGACTCCAACAAACATTTCCACAAAGTCAGATCCAGAGATCGAGAAAAAGGGTCTGTCCGCCTCACCTGCGACTGCTTTTGCGATGAGCGTTTTTCCTGTGCCGGGCGCACCGATACAGAGCACTCCTTTCGGAATACGTGCACCGAGTGCTGTGAATTTTGAGGGGTCTTTTAAAAAGTCGACGATCTCTTGAAGTTCTTCCTTGGCTTCATCACAGCCTGCAACATCTTTGAATGTGATTTTATTGCGCTCTTTCGTGAGCAGGCGTGCAGGAGATTTACCAAAATTAAGCGCACTTGTTCCTACGCCTTTCATCTGTTTAGAAAATCCGAAATACAACAGAAGCACAATCACCATGAGCGGCAAAAGCGGCAAAATGTAGCCTAGATAATTGGGTGAAGGCTCTTCACTTTTGAATGTTTTTTCTAAAACAGCATTGCGCGGCTGATCGGGTGCTTTAAAAGCAGCGGCTTTATTATTCGCAAAATTTTCCCATTCTTGTTTTGCTTGAAGGAACCAGTTGCTGAATACTTCTTTATCTTGCCTTTCAAGTGCTTTTGTCGAAAGTTCGCTGTTGTTGAAAAACCAGATCACACCCGCCACTTGTTGGCGTGCTTTATCGAGTTTTGCATCATTCTTTTCCAGCTCATCACTGACGTGGCCGTAGGCATCGATTTCGACTTTGTAGTTACGGACACTGCGTAAATCTGCAAGACGGATCCCTTTTTCATCGTGATCGAGATCCTTCACAATTTTCGCAAGCGCATTCAAAGTCGTTCCGTAAACAGCCAAGCCCTCTTGCGGTGCGAGCAGTTGAGCTTGGGCAACGTTCTGTTCTAGATCGCGTAAATTTTGTTTGATCGCTTCTGAGCCAATCCCCAAATTGGGGGAACGAAATCCTTGAAGCAAAATATAAAGATCTTTTCCAAAGTTTGTGACGTCTTGCGCATTGGAAGAAGAGAGCGCGCCATATCTTTTTTCCAGATCTTTGAGATTGACAATGCCCCTGTCGGAAATGTTATAGAGGGTCACAGAATTGTGCATTTTTGCCGTGTCGTAGATCGGATCAACAACCTTGTATCCCCCCTTCGGAATAGAAAGGCCACTCAGCTGCAGGAACCACTCTCCAGAATCTTTCACGTTTTCTTTAAGAGAGCCAATTCCCTGTTCCAAACTCTTTTTCTGCTCGGATAGTTCATGGTTCTGGCTGAGAAGCTCCAAATAACGGAAACGGGCACGCGCCTCATCTGAGAGGCGATCTTTAAATTTCCCCGTAAACGTGACAAGATTGTCATTTAAAGCGATTTTTCGATTGTCTTCTTTTTGAAGGAGGTCGAGGTTGATGAGGTGCTCTGCCTGATGGCTAAATCCGACTTTGGCCGTTTTATGTGAAGAAAAGCTCTGAATCGAAAACACCGCAAGCGCAGCCGCTACCAAGAAGATAAAAAATCCTCCTGGGAGCCCTTTCCTTGCTGTGGGTTTTTTGTCGTCATTCATAATAAACTACCCAGCACATCATCTTCGTGCATTTCCGTAAAGGAGATTTCAGGATTTTCTAATCTCTCCCTTTTGTAAGATTAGCAGCCGTCGATTTTATGTGCATTAAAATAATAAATACTTTAATTTTTAATTAATAATTTTTACAATTTCTTTATCTATAATAATCTCATTATTATTAACTTTTAGCTTTTTTTTCTTACCCTGTTGGAGAAGTGAGCAGACTTCAGCAAGCACCGCGCGCGACACAAAAACCCCTTGTTCAGAAAAAAATCTTTTTAATGTCATGCTTCTCACTAAGTAAGAACAAGTTAGGGGTATTGTACACGTATGCTGTGATGCGGCATTTAAATACCTATCAACCTCTTGTTGAGCTTCTTGAGTAACATTTTCTACTACTTGCCCTAAATGCAGAAGGTTCCCTGCAACTTCTTTTCCAAAACTCTTAGCAAGCAGCGGTAGGATTTGTGTGCGCATCCGTCCCCGCAAAAAGCGCCGATCTTCGTTGGTTGGGTCTTGAAAGTAGGCCAGCCCTTTTTTCTCGGCCCATTTTTTGAGCTCTTTTTTAGGCGTGGTCAAAAGGGGCCTCACCACATCCATCCCCTCAAGAGTGGCACGCATTTTCATCCCTCCCCAGAAAAGGAAATGGGACCCTTCTAAAACTCTTTTAAGAATGGTCTCGGCCTGATCATCGGCGTGGTGGGCCAAAAGAAGCGCTTGGCACTTTTCTTTCTTATAAATCTTCGAAAAAAAAGCCAGGCGGGCTTTGCGTCCATTATCCTCCAAATTTCGAGTCTCTTTCTTTTTTATGACATGTAGATGAAAAGGGAGCCCCAACCCCATGACATGCTTTTTTAGCTCCCGGGCTTCTTGAGCGCTTTCTGTGCGCCACCCGTGGTCCACATGGGCAACATGCACCTTTTTTTTGCACGCCACCAAGAGGTGCAAAAGAACAAGCGAGTCCACTCCCCCGGATAATCCCAGCAAAAGGGGGCCCTCAAAGAGCTCTAAAATTTTCCTAACTTTTTTTATTAATTCCATATCCGGGCACGCACGCGTGCACGGGTTAGCGTAGCAAATTTATGGGTTTGTCGCTAGAGTGGAGGGATGCCGATTTTGTGGCGCTATTTATGGCGATCCTATTTTCAGGTATTTTCTTTATGCGTGAGCGGGTTTATCGCCGTTTTGCTCGTGACACGCTTTCAAGAAATCGCCCGCTTTGCGACATCGGGGGCCTCTTTTCCCACAGTGGGTCTCTTTGCTCTCTATCAAATCCCCTACGTGCTCCCCATTGCAATTCCGATCTCTTGTTTGATCGCTTCCCTCCTTTTATTCCAGAGGTTAAGCCACAGCCATGAACTCACAGCGCTACGGAGCACAGGAATTGGCCTTTATCCTCTGATTTTTCCGATTCTTTTTGCGGGAGCAATACTATCGCTTGTGAATTTTTCTATCGTCTCAGAATTGGCGCCTTGGTGTAGGTCCCTTTCCCGAGCCTTGATCTACGAGACAACCTCCAAAAACCCTCTATTTATGTTGCAGAAAGAGACTCTTGTGCGCCTTCGGAATGCCTATGTCGACATGCGCTCCTTAAAATCGGGCCAAAGTGCAGAAGATGTCGTTCTCGTGATGAATAACTCTTCTTCCAAGCGCCTTTCTCTTTTGACCGCAAAAGAGCTTTTTTTAAAGGGAGATATGCTCATCGGCAAACATGTTTCGCTCATCTCCTGTGTGGATCCTAAACGGGAAGCGAGCTTCGATCACCTTGTGATCGAAAATGAACAATCGATGTCGACTAAAGCCAGCAATCTTGCGCAGTTTGTGCAAAAATATGAAAACTCAACCCATTACGATTACGCAACAGCACGCATGCTTCTGGCACGGGAAAAAGTGGATGGAAGAAGTTCGATGTTCCCCCTCACGCGTGCTCAGGCAGAACTTGCGCGGCGCATTTCTTTGGGACTTTCGGCTTTTGCATTCACATGGATTGGGGTGGGTTTTGGTGTGGAAATTGGGAGGCAGAAAAAAAGCGGGGGCTCTTTTGGGCTATTGCTCTTGCTGCAGCTTTCCTCGTCACTTTTATTTCAGCACGCTCCTTTCGCGATGCTCCTCTGATCTCCTGCCTTGTCTACCTTCTTCCCCATCCCCTCATTTTTCTTTTTTCTTTAAGGCCTCTTAAACGTGTCTCGGAGGGAAGAGAATGACTATCTGGCAACGTTACTTTCTTCGCGAGATCACAAAAATTTTTACTTTGTTTCTTTTCGGTTTCTTTTTTCTCTATTTTGCCATCGACTATTCCCTGCACATGCAGGATTTTCTTAAAGACAAAAGCATCCAAATCGGTGATCTCTTGATCTATTACGGCTACCAATTCATTAAACGTGCTCCCCTACTCCTTCCTCTTGCGCTTTTAATTGCCACTGTAAAAGTTCTCACCACGCTAACACACCACCGCGAACTAGTCGCGCTCCAGATGTCAGGGCTTTCGACGCGCAAACTGCTTGCTCCCTTTTTTCTTGTCGCCATCTGCGCGACCCTCTTTAACCTGCTCTCGTACGAGTTTCTCTTGCCTAACTCTTTAGGCTATTTGGATAAATTCTATGCAAAACATCTGCGCCATGCTAAAGCCGGAAAAAATAACGAAGTCAAAAGTTTCACTCTCAAAGATGGCACCAAATTGATTTATCAAACTTATTTGCCTGAGCAAAAGAGCTTTTTTGATGTGATCTGGCTCAAATCGGGGCAAGAAATTTGGCGCATGAAATATTTGACGGCCGATCCCGAGAATCCTACAGCAAAATACATCGACCGCCTCGTGTGTAATCCGCAAGGGTTTTTCGAAAAAAAAGAGAGCTTTTCCAAGCGCGTTTTTTCAGAAATCAGTTGGGAAAAAGAGCTGCATCGTAAAGGTTATACCCCTTATGAAAATCGCAGCGTATCCGAGCTATTTCAGCTCGGCTATCTCAAAAAAATCCCCCCTTTCATGAAAATGGAAGTGCGCACCCAGCTTTATTATAAATGTTTTATCCCCTTTCTCTCGCTTCTTGTGGTCATAGCAGCAGCCCCCTTTTGCATCCGCTATTCGCGCACGACCTCCCCTTTTCTCATTTACGCGTGCTCACTCTTTGCCTATATCGCTTTCTTTACCCTGATGGATGCTGCTGTGATTTTGGGAGAAAACCGTGTCGCTTCCCCTTTTTGTGCGATTTTTGTACCCTTTTTGGCACTGGCGCTCCCCTTTACTTGGCGCTTTAATAAACTATGAATTTAAGAAAATTATTTTTTTGGCATCTCGTCATCGCACTTCTCATCGGAAGTTTCTTATGGGCCCCCACGCGCGCGCTGTGGACTCAAATGGACATCGCCTTCTTCAAATGGATCAACGGCTCCCTAGCAGACAGGCCCTGGTGGCAGTATTTTTGGGCCCTTGCCAATCATAAGCTCGCCGATTGGGTGGAAGATATCTTCATCTTAGGATTTTTTTTCCTTTACATCCGCACCGTGCAAAAGGGCCTCCGCCTACAAAAAACAGCGGGTCTGCTCTTTTCTATCTTGTACATCGCCGCCATCATCTATTTCGTGAACAGACTCTTTTTCCGCAAATACTGCCAAATCCCCCGCGAAAGTCCCACCCTCGTTGTCGATGGCAGCGTCCGCCTATCTGAGCAAATCTCCTGGCTTCATGTGAAAGATGATTCCACAAAAAGCTTCCCCGGAGACCACGGCACAACCGCACTTCTTTTTGCCGCGAGCTATTTCTTGCTTGCCGGTTGGCGGCTCGGAATTTGGGCTCTTTTCTACGGCATTTTCCTCTGCCTGCCCCGCCTCATCACCGGCGCCCACTGGCTCTCCGATGTCATCATCGGTAGCGGCTGCATCACGATCTTTTTCTTGAGCTGGGCGTTTTGCACTCCCCTGCTGCAAAAATGCACCCACGCAATCGAGAAATTCCTGCGCCTGTTTTCTTGGCGCAAAACGCAGTTATTGAGAGAATAAGATTTTACCGAGGAAACAATGGACATTATCCCTACAAATAGTTCCCTACTTCTCTATCAGACAGAAGATGGTCGAACCAAAATCGAAGTGCGCCTTCAAGATGAGACCGTTTGGTTGAGCCAGGCGCAGCTGAGTGAATTATTTGACAAAGACCGGAGAACAATTGCCGAGCACATACAGAACATATTTACAGAGAAAGAATTAGAAGAAAATTCAGTATGCCGGAAATTCCGGCATACTGCCTCAGATGGCAAAAACTATCAGATAATACACTACAACCTAGATGTGATTATCTCAGTTGGCTACAGAGTCAGTTCACATAGAGGCACTCAGTTCCGCATCTGGGCTACCACTAGACTGAGAGAATTTTTAATTAAAGGCTTTACACTGGATGACGAACGGCTTAAGCAAGGTGGGGGCGGGAACTATTTCAATGAACTTTTGTCTAGAATTAGAGACATCCGTTCCTCTGAAAAAGTATTCTGGCGCAAAGTCCTCGATATCTATGCCACAAGCATTGACTATGATCCCAAAACAGAAAACTCAAAACAGTTTTTCGCAGTAGTACAAAACAAAATGCACTGGGCTGCTCACGGGCATACAGCCGCTGAAATCATTTACTCCCGAGCAAACGCTGAGAAAACAAATATGGGGCTCACTTCTTGGTTAGGTAAAAAACCCAAGAAAACTGATGTAGAAATTGCAAAGAATTATCTCAACGAAGAGGAATTGAAAGTACTTAACCTAATCGTATCTCTCTACCTAGACTTCGCCGAATTGCAAGCTTTAAGTCGCAATCCCATGTACATGAAAGATTGGATTGCTAAGCTTGATGATTTTCTACGAATGGCCTCCCGCGATATTCTTTCTCATGCTGGAAAAATAAGCCACGAAGAAGCACTTGATAAAGCCAGAGTTGAATTTTCCAAATACCAACATCAGGTCCTCAATGAGCCCTCCTTGGTAGAACAACATTTCTTGGAGACCCTGAAGGAAGTTGAAAAGGCAGCATTGGTCAGAGAAAACCAGTAGGGAAATAGGGGTTATCGCATAACCCTTTTTCCTCATTTACGTCCGAATCTTCACTCTGTGTTCTCTGTGGCCTCTAGCGAAGAGCGGGTGGTTATTTTATAGTGATTTAAAACAACATTGAGAAAATCTGCGCAGCCTTCTTGCATATTTTCTCAATCTTATTTTAAATCACTATGAGACCATTGCATAAGTCAAAGATCTAAGAAAAAAAATAACAGGATGGCAGGATGGGTAGGATGAAGAGTCCCATAAA
>CAZLDZ010000067.1:0-7122 GCA_964558435.1 uncultured bacterium | reverse complement strand
ATACAAAAAGACATTGAGATCTTTATTACTACTCAAGACAAAAAGGCGATTGATGTATTTCGAGAGAAGAGGCTGCAACACTACAGGAAAAATTTAGAGCAAGTGCGCAACACAACTGTTCTTGATGGAGACGGCATCACTTGGGAACATGCATTTCTTACCCCTTGTTACCAAGAAGCCCTGCAAGGCATTATTAAGAAATATAAATAAAGGTCAAAAACATGGCAGTCAAAGAGACTTTGAGCCTGACCCAAAGAACATCGAATTTTTTGGGAAATATGTTTGCGTTGATCTATTTATTACTATTTTTCCCAGCGTTGTTCTTTATTCCCCCTCTAGGGGCTTTTACCGCAGACGCAAACATCCCGAACGGTGCAGTCCTTTTTTGTGTTCTAATGTTGACGACTATTCCTATTTCTATGCTTGTGAGCATCTATTTTATCTATGTTCGATCTGTTGAAAAGCATTACGGAAAAATGTTTTTCTTCTGTTTCTTTCCCTTTCTCTGTTCCATCTTGAGTCTTTGCGCAATTTTCCTTATCATCTATTTTCACGATTTAGTTTCTTAATCGTTGAAATGCGGTGCAGCCGCGCTGCAACAACCAAGGAGAATGGTCAATTTGCCGAGGTTTTCCATGAAAAGGAGATTGTTGTATCGCTGATACGACAATTGAGTTGGACCCACACATGAGAACGTTTTATAAATCATATGCAATTGTCCAGCAGGCTGCTGGACAATTAGAAGCAAAAAATGGAAGAAGTTCAGGAGAATCTTAAAAGATTTCCCTTCACTAGATTTAAAATGCTACCATAAGTTGTCCATGTGAACCATGAGCCACGGGTACTGCATCTGGACTTGGTCTCACCTCTTCAATCGTGATGCACGAAGGGTCATAAACAGCCCAGGCTTCTTCTGTACCAAGATGATCAAGATCGTATCTAATCGCGCGGTAGCCGTTCTGGTAAAATAATTCGCGCACGGCAGCCATGACCTTTTTATCCGAGAGATTTTGTCCTATACTCTCACCAAATTCACTAAGTGTCCAATTACTTGCATAGGCAATTTCTCCTTCTCTCAAATCTACAGAAAGAACTAATTGATCTTCGCCATACGCTGCTGAAACAACATCGCTTGCTGAAACATACACAGCTTCTGCCATTTTTGCTCCCGATGATGTTCTCGTAGGGTCAAATCCCCAACGCAAAATCCCAATCGCTCCCTCTCGAGGCGTTCCATGAAATTTCTTAGGCGCGGGCATAGAACAATTCTCATCAAGACCCCGTGGTAGGTGCATACCATTGACAACCACTTCGGGCGGACGTTTTCGAAAACCAACAGGAATCTCATGGTAATGAACAATTTGAATCACACGCCCGATTAAAGCAGGCAACATGGTAACAACGATCGCCAAAAGGCCCGTTAATATCTTCATCGCTCGAACAGCACATTCTGCGATTAAATTACATTTGGGGTGAATAGGATGAACAACCGTCCGGATCCACTCGTAAGATGCATCAAAAGGCTTCACTAGAGTGACTCCATAAAGCCTAGGATCACTATATCTTTGAATAGGGGCGGGCATAAGTTTCCTTTAGTTTTAGGTAACTAGTATACCACGTTTTTTTATTGATGGCTAGCTATAAACTAAAAAATTAACTTACATTAGATTTTCGCAAGAGATGCTATTTCTTCGAGCCACGAAATAAGCCCATCAAAAATATCCTCCGCGGTTAGGCTGCTCATGCAGGCGCCCGTCGCGCAGGTGCGCAAGATGGGGCAGCGCTTGGAAAATGTGCGGCCGTAGGGGCAGCTCCCTTGGAAGGCGGCGTGGCGTTTTCCTGGGGGGTTGTAAAAGGTGGCCTGCGAGGGGCCAAAAATGCTGAATGTGGCAGTGCCGGAGGTGGCGGCAAGGTGCAGCGCTGCAGAATCACACGCAATCACGCCGTGCATTTCTAGCATTAAAGCCTGCCACAGGTTCAAACTCAAATCCCCTACAGCTAGGCTGTTTTCAGGAAAAAGCGCGTGCAGCCGCTCGGCTTGGCACTTTTCTTCAATACTACTCCAAATGAACACAAACGAACAGGCGGTGTGCGCATGCATTTTTTGCAGGAGCGCTTTCCATGTCTCTTCGGGAAGCTGTTTGTTTTTCCATTTTGAGCCCGGACAAATCATGAACCGCGCGGGTTTCAGTTTTGCTACAATTTCCTGAAGCCTTGGGCTGGGATCGTGCTTCAAGTGCACGGGCCGGCTTTCAAACGGCTCGGCATCTCCAAAATGCTCTTGCACAACAAAAAGATTGCGCGCGCGCGAAGAAAGATCAAGCGGCGGACTGTAGCGCTTGGTTGTCGCGAGCACGTTGGGCTTCTCGGGCGCGTTTTTCCATGAAAAACCGATTTTTTCTTCTGCATCTGTCCACAGAGTGATGAGGGCCGATTTGGTGTTACCCTGAAGATCGATGACAAGATCGTAGCGCGTGCATTGCAAGCGTTTTTTAAACGCGGCAATTTCTGCCCAATAGCGCGCAAGATTTTTTCGCCATTTTTTTGTCTCGATCACAAGAAGATGGTCAAGCAAAGGGTGCGCAGATAAAAGCTCGGCACACATGCGCTCGGCGACCCAGTCAATCTGTGCCTCAGGAAAGCGGGCACGGAGGTATTCGAGAACCGGAAACGTCTGTAAAACATCACCAATTGCCGAAGTTTTTACGATAACAATCTTCATAGTCCCAATGCTTTTTTTGCCTGCAAAAAATCTTCGGGAAGAGGAGCCTTTATCTCAATCTCTTTTTTGGTGTGGGGATGGCAAAAAGAGATCGCTTCAGCATGCAAAAGTTGGCGGGACGGCTCCAAGGGACAAGTAAAAGATTTACCATACACTAAATCTCCGAGGATGGGGTGGCCCATTTCACTCAAGTGCACGCGGAGCTGATGGGTTTTGCCTGTCACGAGCGTGCATTCAAGAAGGGACGCCTGCTTGCTTTTTGCCAAACAAGTCCACTGCGTCACCGCTTTTTCTCGGCCGCTTTTAACCGATCCCCACACGCTTTGGCCGTGCTTCATCCCCTTCTTTGCCAAGAAGCTCTCGATCATCCCCTCTTTTTTTCCCACAAACCCGTCGACAAGAGCCAGGTAGAGTTTGTGCACCTGTTTTTTGCGGAAAAGCTCGATCATTTTTTCCAAGACGTTAGAAGATTTTGCCAAAAGAAGCACGCCTGATGTTTCTTTATCGAGGCGGTGGATGAGAAGGAGTTTTTTGTCTTGCAGGCTTTCACTAAGAATCCCTGCAGGCTTATTCAACGCCACGAGAAATGCATCTTCGTACAAGACGTTTGGAGGCGGAAGCGCAAAAGACATGTTCAACTCAACACGATCTTGAGGATTTACATTCCGCGTAGAAATGCGCTCGATTTTTCCATTCACTTTACACTGTTTTGCATCGATGGCTCGTTTGAGGGCTTTGACAGAATATTCCGGAAACTTGTGCCTTAAAAAACCGAGGAGTTTCACAACGCTTGCAGAAAATCGATGAGAAGACGCACGCCCACTCCGGTCGCATGTGTCGTGTGGTAGGATCTTTTAAATTCTGAGAGAAATGCAGTCCCTGCGATGTCGAGATGAGCCCAAGGAATGTCATCTTTGATGAACTCTTGGAGAAAAAGCGCCGCCGTGATCGAGCCCCCTTTTCGCCCGCCCGAATTTTTCATGTCGGCAATGGGTGATTTGAGCGCATCGCGGTATTCAGGATAAAGGGGGAAGCGCCAGACCCTTTCAAAAGTCCGCTCACCCGCTTCTTCTAGCTGCTGTGCAAGAATATCGTTATTTGTGAAAAGCCCTGTCACCTCTTCGCCAAGCGCAATCACAATCGCTCCTGTCAACGTCGCAAGATCGATGATTCTAGAAACCTTGTGCGTCTTTTGTACATAGGAAAGCGCATCGGCCAAAATCAGCCTCCCTTCAGCATCGGTATTGGAAATTTCCACAGTTTTCCCTGAATGGCTGCGGTAAACATCGCCTGGCTTATAACTTTTAGGGCCGATCGCATTTTCTACGCAGGCAAGCACACCGAGAATATTTTTCTTAAGACCGAGTGATGCAGCAGCGCGCATGATGCCCAGCACCGTCCCAGCACCTGCCATATCCCCTTTCATGGTCTCAATGTTACCCGTTCCTTTTAAGTTGAGCCCTCCCGTATCAAAGCTCACCCCTTTTCCGACAATCGCCGTCACATCTTTGGAACTCGGATCCCCTCGGTATTCCATGAGAACAAGAGCTGGATCCAGCATGGCACCACGGTTCACAGCAAGAAGAAGACCCATCTTTTCTTTTTCAAGCTCTTTTCTTCCTAAAACACGCGTTTTGATTTTGGGAAAATCGCGCCCGATTTCACGCGCGGCCTTAGCAAGCGTCTCGGCGTTGACATCATCGGCATTTCCATTCACAAGATCACGGGTTAAGTGAACACAAGAAATGAGCGCAATACTTTTTTTAATTTCTTGCTGATCACCATTCCCAACGAGGTTAATCTCGGCTAAAAAACCTTCTTTCTCTTCTTCTTTTGTAGAATGCTTAAATTGCGCAAAGTCGTAGTTGGCAAGAAGAAGTCCCTCTATGAGCGCAGACGTTTCTAATTTGTCTATCAGAAGAACATTGACCCGAACACATTTTTTCTGTCTGCACACACGCGCACACGTCGCATAACTTCTGCGCACCATTTCAGGCGTGCATTCTTTTTCTTTTCCAAGGCCAATCAGAAGAAGACGTTTTTCGGGAAGTTTAGAAGAATAAAGAAAAAGAGTCTCTCCCTGTTTTCCCTGAAAATCCCCCATCCGCACAGGAAGGTCGGCGAATGTGGAAAGTGCGCGCACAGAAAAAGCAGGCTCTCCTCCCTTTTTTCCTTGCCAAAACGGCACCACAAGGACATCGGCTTTCTTGCGCTGTTTAGATACGCCAATTTTAACTTTCATCAGAACGGAATCTCATCTTCTGAAAAACTAGAATCTTCTTTCCCCTGGCCAAAAGTTCCCTGATCGCTTGTCCCCGCATGAGCCATTTCCTGTTCACGCTCTTTGCGCTCACCACTATTGCTATCAGGTTTTCCAAACGGACTAAAGAGAATGCTATTGGCTGTGATATTCATAGAAACTTGAGGCTTGCCTTCACGGTCGGTAAAAATTTCAGGCTTGCTCAGTTCCCCTAAAACAATGATCGGACTCCCCTTTTTGAAATAGGGGATGATTTTATCAAATTGTTCTCCCCAAATTGTCACCCTCCACCAAATCGTCTCATCTTTAGACCCCCTGCGCGCACGCGCCGCAACACGCATCGTCGTGACTTTTTGTCCTGAAGAAGTGAAACGGACTTCGGGATCAGCTCCCAAATGTCCCCCAATTGTAACCTGATTCATCGCAAACCTCGCTTGTTGGTTCGAAGATTTAACGTAACAGAAAAATAGATTCAAGGAAAGCTTGAATACAAAAAAAAGAAATTCGAAAACCGAAGATCGGGCACGGGCTCGTGCCCGATCTTTATTCTTTCTCTTTTTCCTAAAACATCCATCCTGTAGAATTGCTCCCATGAAGAAAATTGAAACAGAAGACGCACCAAAAGCCATCGGGCCTTACTCACAAGCAATTCTTGCCAATGGCTTTCTTTTTGTGTCTGGACAGATTCCCCTCGACCCTAAAACGGGAGAGCTCGTCGCCCCCACAATCCGCACACAAACCACACAAGTGCTCAATAATATCGAAGCCATTTTAAAAGCCGCAGGCTTGGGCTTTCAGCACGTCGTCAAGACCGAAGTATTTTTAAAAGATATGCAAGACTTTAAAGAGATGAATGCTCTTTATGCAGAAAAATTTTCTCACACAATTAAGCCCGCGCGCCAAGCTTTTCAAGTGGCAAAACTGCCCCTGGATGCCTTAATTGAGATCTCCTGTATCGCCGTCTGTTCCGAAAGCTCTAAAATATAGATCTGACGCACATGCGTCCAGAAACTCGCCCGGTGTTTCAAAGCCGAAATCCTGTAGAATTTCTCCCGCCATCAATAAAGAAAATGAAGAAACGGCGGCCACAGGGGCCAGAATGACGACTTTTGCGGCTGTATTTAAATAAGCGCACGCTGACCGCCTCGGCGCATCCACTGTGTTGTTTGAATTTCCGACACTAATTGCATTTAACATGCATATGTTTTAACAAAAACAAAAACAAACTTATAATTAAACTAATTTTTTGACGTTTAATTATAGTTTTAATTTGCAAACAACTGAGTATCAAAAATTTTCATTTCAGACTAGACTAATTTTTAGTTGATGCTATACAATTTTTTCCTTATGCGTACTTGCTGTCCGCTCTGCGGCTCTTTTGTATTTAAAAAGAATGGCATCAATCAGCATGGTGACCAGAATCATAAGTGCCTCGAATGTGGCCGCCAGTTTGTGCTGGACCCGCACAATAAGATCATTTCTGAGGAGACCAAAGATCTGATCCGCAAACTCCTCATCGAAAAGCTCCCTTTGCGCGCCATTTGTCGCGTTGCTGACGTCAGTAAAACGTGGCTTCTTCAATTCCTAAAAGATGAGTACAGCAAAGTGCTGCTAGACTATGCACCGGCTACTTTGCCCGACACCCTAGGTTTAATCTTGAAACGTCTAGAAGCCGATACCCTGTGGCCCGGCTTAAAAAATACAAAGCGGGAAATCTGGCTCTGGTTCGCATTCGATGCCGAACTAAAATCCCTCGTCTCTTTGCACGCCGGAGGAAAATCCCCCGAAGATGCGCGCGCCTTCTGGAAAGAAATCCCCGAACCTTATTCTTCAGGGTGCCACATCTACACAGATGAGCGGGAACTCTATCAAGAAGCTCTCTCAGTTAAACAAAGAGCCCTGTTTACGATAGAACGAAGGCTCGTGGCTAGTTAAGAATCTAGCTCCCCTGCACGCCAGCATTTAAGAGATTAATAATCATTATGTTGCGAAATAATACCAAATTTATTTACATTTAATTACTTATAATAGTATAAAAAGAGGTGAATTATGGAATCAATACCACCACTTTCTTCAATTCAAGCTAACTTCTCTTCTCAGCCCGATGACACTCAATCCATGCTTCAAAAAATGGAAGAGA
>CAZLDZ010000066.1:0-7129 GCA_964558435.1 uncultured bacterium | reverse complement strand
TGTGACAAGGCGCGCGCACGCAAAATTTTTGAATCCCCAGAGATCAAAATAGTCAGGAATTGCAGAAAATGCAGGGAGCATTTCTGCGTGCATTTGGTTGTAACTGGATGCGTAAAGGCGCGCAACAGGCTCATTCCACTGCGTGAGGATGTACTCGCCTTTGGAGCCGGGGCGCATTTTGCCTTCAAAATGCAAAAAAGGGATGTGTTCGAGGTTTTCTTGTTGCAGTTCGGAGGAGATGTCGTTTCCTGCGCAGTCGATGCCGTAAATTTTTCCTCCATAAAAATAGAGGGTGTCTCCCGGCTTTCCCATCAGGCGTTTGATGTACTGTTTTTTTCCAGGGAAAATGTAAAAGTAAAGGGTGTCGACATCGCGGATATCCATGTCTTCGCCTGTGAAGATAAAAATACCGCTCCGCTTGACAAGCTCGGGATCAAAATACAGATGCTTTGTTTTTAAAGGAAAGTTGATGCCAAAGGCGGTTTTTGTGACCACAAGACGATCTTGCTCTTTGAGAGTGGGGCGCATGGAACCGGAAGGGATTTCGTAAAACTCAAACCAGACTTGGCGAATGAGGATGGCAATGCATAGCGCTCCTCCCAAGCCTACGATAAAATCGCGCGCTTTTTCAAAGGGTGTTTTTTTGAGATGTTCTTGGGCAAGAGATTGTGCGTGCATGGCCAAGGCATGCGCTTCTTGCCGTTTTTTTTGGTGGACAGCTGCCTCGAGCGCAATCAGCGCTTTTTTCAGGGTTTCTTTTGCCTGAGCTTCCAACTTTTTTTCGCGACGCAAATAAAGTCGGTAAAGCTGTCTTAAAATGAGTTTTGACTTTCTTAAAGAGTAAGTAGAAGAAAACATGCGATCAGTGTACAGAAGTTGGGGAAAAATTGTCGATAAGAGGAATTTTCTCTAGACAAAAGCCATTGTGGAAAATCTGTCGAAAACTACGGAAAAGAGAAAAACCACAGAGACAAGAACCACAGAGAAGAAAATAGCATTATACCATTCTTATCTTTGTTGTTTTCTCTGTGGTTCTTGTCTCTGTGGTAAAAATCTTCTTTTCTACTTGGGAGATGCTAGGTTGTGGCCGAAATCGAGGGTGCGCACCTTCATCGTGAAGTGGCCATTCGTACCTTCGACCCACACAGGGAGAGGAAAATCCCGGTAGAAGTAGAGCTCAATGCGGCACAAAGAAATTTGTGAGTGATCTTCGGGCCAGCGGGTTTCCATGACTTCTAGTGCTGGCTTGGTGAGTTTTTTTCCCTGAAACACAAGAGGAGGGATCCAGAGCGAGCGTCGGTCTTCTTCGTCGCGCTGGGGTGCAGGGCCGATGCGGCGCAATTTGTCGTGCGGCGTGCTCGCAAGAGGCAGGGTGAGCATTTTGGGCAAAAGTGGAAAATCCAGTGTCACCCATCCCTGCTGGGTGTAGGAATAACACTTTTCAAGAGCGCCCGTTTTGCGATTAATGTGGTACAAGAGCCACGAGGTGTGGCCTTCGGCATTTTCTTGGAGCCATGTTGCCCAGCGGATTTTTGCAGGATTGATCAGCGATGCCGGGGCGGTCACTTCTTCTAACACGAGTTGTTGCTCCGAAAGCGCACGGATGCGCACTAAAGAGATGGTTTTATCCAGCTCGGTCACGATGTAATCGCCGACATGGGCGTGCTCTAACCTATCGGCAAGTGATGCAGCAAAGCAAGAAATAGACAGCATGAGAAAAAAAAGAATACGCATAGAGAGGAGTTTAGCAGAGTCTAGGCGTGATGTATAACTCTTTTTTTCTTGACGTGCCCGAGTCCGTGTCCGAGTCCGAGTTCCGATCTTCTTTTTTCGAGTTCGGAACTCGGACTCGGGCACGGTTGATAGCAATATTTTGATTGAAAATGCTTGGGGTCTTCTACTTGCTCGGAAGACGGCAGATGTGCGACATTCGTTGCTATGATGATTTTTTTATGCCTCTGTTTGTGTCTAGCACAAAATGCGCCGCTCTGGCAACAGGAGGTTGAGGCGCTGGATGCCCAAATTGAAGAGCTCATCGAAGAAAAAGAAGGGGCCGAATCGCGCGCAATCCGGCATGAAGACGAGGCGATGCGCTGGCAGTTTCAAGAGCGGCGGTTTTCAGACGCGCGCGAAGCGTGGAGAAAAGCCGACATCGAGCGAGAAAAAGAGCAAGAAATTCAAGAAGAGATTGGCACATTGAAAAAAAAACGCGAGCAAATTCTTAAAGCGCATGAATGAACAAATTTACCGCACTTCTTTGGGGCTTTTGACAGACCTGTATGAGCTCACCATGGCCTACGGGTATTGGAAAGAGAAAATCGCCGAGCGCGAAGCGGTCTTCCATCTTTTTTTTCGAAAAAAGCCTTTTCAGGGAAGTTTTGCTGTTGCCGCAGGTCTTGAGACGGCGCTCGATTTCATCCGCAATTTCCGCTTCGATGCAAGCGATCTGGAATACCTGGCGAAACTGAAAATTTTTGAGAAGGGATTTCTCGACTATCTTGCCGATTTTAAAATCACCTGCGATCTGGACGCCGTCCCTGAAGGGACACCCGTTTTTCCTTATGAGCCGCTTGTGCGGGTGCAAGGGCCTATTGTGCAGGCGCAACTTTTAGAAAGTGCGCTTCTCAACATCATCAATTTTCAGACTCTCATTGCGACAAAAGCAGCACGCATCTGTTTTGCGGCACGTCCTGATGAAGTCGTCGAATTTGGCTTGCGAAGAGCGCAAGGGATCGATGGAGCGATCTCGGCAACACGGGCGTCGTTTATCGGCGGCTGTAAGTCGACATCGCACGTTCTTGCAGGAAAACTCTTTGGCATTCCTGTCAAAGGAACCCATGCCCACAGCTGGATCATGGCGTTTGATCATGAAGTCGACTCTTTCCGCGCTTTTGCTAAAATTTTACCAGACAACTGTATCTTTTTAGTCGACACCTACGACAGCGTCGAAGGGATTAGGCGCGCCATTGCAGTGGGAAAAGAGATGAGAAAATCTGGAAAAGAGATGTTGGGGATCCGTTTGGATTCTGGAGATCTTGCCGAACTCAGCCTTGTGGCGCGAAAACTGCTCGATGAAGCGGGTTTTTCCCACGCGAAAATCATGGCAAGCAATGAGCTCAATGAAGAGCTCATCGCAGATCTGAAGCATCAAGGCTCCAAAGTGACCATCTGGGGCGTGGGGACACATCTTGTCACAGGAAAAGAACAGCCAGCACTCGACGGCGTCTATAAACTTTCTGCCATTCAAAACGCACAAGGAGAGTGGCAATACAAACTCAAAATTTCTGAGCAGCTTGCCAAAGTGACCGATCCGGGGATTTTACAGGTGCGTAGATTTTACGATGAGAAAGGCTATGTCGGCGATATGTTGTATGATACCTTGTTGGGAGCGTCCAACCCCCTTGTCGGGTCCTTTGCCATCGATCCACTCGACCCAAGCCAAGAAAAACGTTTTCAAGGCGCGCAATTTTGCGATCTTCTTGTGCCGATTTTAAGGCGCGGAAAGCAGATCTATCAGTGTCCTCCACTTACAGAAATTCAGCGCTTGAATGAACGAGAATTGGCTCGCTTTCCGCAAGCCATCCGTCGCTTTGCCAACCCTCAGCCCTACTTTTTTGGCTTAGAAAAATCGCTCTACGACCTAAAAATGCAGATGATCAAAAAAATCCAAAAGAAATGACGCTTCTCATCATCGACATGCAGAGGGATTTTATGCCGGGAGGAGCGCTTCCAGTGCCTCAAGGCGATCAAATTGTTCCACTCATTAACCGCCTGATGCCCCGCTTTGGGCATATTGTGGCGACACAGGACTGGCACCCCCGTGACCATGTCAGCTTCGCAGAAAACCACCCTGGAAAAAAGGTGGGTGACACAGTGGATGTGCACGGAGTGCCACACATTTTATGGCCTACGCACTGCGTGCAAAACACACCGGGCGCAGAATTTGCATCGGGACTCGTCACGGAAAATATCCATGAGATTTTTCGCAAAGGAACCGATAAAGACATCGACAGCTACAGCGCTTTTTTTGACAACGCGAAAAAGAAAGCCACAGGTCTTGAGAAGTATCTACGTGAGCACGGCGCCACCGAAATTTACCTGTGTGGGGTCGCGACTGATTATTGCGTCCTCTACTCTGCGCTCGATGCACTTGAGCTCGGATTTAAAACCCATGTCATTGCCGACGCCTGCCGCGGCCTTGCAAAGAGCCGCGCGGCTCTTGAGCGGATGACGCAAAAAGGGTGTAAAATTTCTTTTTCTGAAGAATTTTGCTGATTTTTTTTCCGATTAGTTTTTCAATATCTAGCGATGAATGAAAATGTAATTTTCTCTAGAAGAAAAGGCCTCTCACAAGTGCTCTCGGGAACGCTCATGATCGCGGGGACTGCGATCGGCGCCGGCATGCTCGGGATTCCGCTCCTGACTGCCGAAAGCGGCTTTTGGCCTTCGTTTTTCATCACCACGTTCGTCTGGATTTTCATGCTCTGTACAGGGTTCCTCTTTTTGGAAGCCTCTTTGTGGATGCCCGAAGGGGCGAATATCATGTCGATGGCCCAGCGCTTTTTGGGCAGCAAATGGAAATTTGCCGCAGGCGGCATGTTCATCTTTTTATATTACTGTTTGATGGTGGCCTACTTTGCCGCTGGGGCGCCCCTGCTTGCGAGCTTTATCAACACGACTTTTGGACTAAAAGTTGCAGGAGCGGCCAGCTACGCGCTTTTTGGCACCCTTTTTGGACTCATCGTAGCCTTGGGCTCAAAAGCCATCGACCGGGTGAATATCGTTTTAACCATTGTCATGGTGATCGATTATTTCATCATGGTGTGGATCGGAAGCTCAGAGGTCCAGTTGAGCAATCTTGCCTTCACCAAGTGGTCGGCCGTTGCCGTTTCCTTGCCCGTGCTCTTTTCTGCTTTTGGTTACCACAACGTGATTCCGGCCCTGTGCAACTACCTCAAACGGGAGCGGAAATCTCTGCAGCTTTCCATTGTTCTAGGAACCAGCCTCCCTTTCTTGTTCTACGTGATTTGGCAGTGGCTGATCATTGGGACGGCTTCTCCCTCCGCACTTGCAGAGGCGCGCGCCGAGGGCTTGACAGCGACGTCCGCGCTGCCAGCACACAGCTCGATCTTTCTGTTCGGACAATGTTTTGCTTTTTTTGCCGTTGTGACATCGATGCTCGGCGTCGCCTTCTCCCTCGTCGATTTTTTGGGGGATGGCGCAAAACTCAGTGGCAAAAGCGTCAAGCGCAGCACACTCGTCGTGGCGACCTTTTTGCCTCCCTTTCTCTGCGTCCTTTTCGATCCCACGCTTTTTGACCGCGCCCTCGGCATCGCCGGCGGCTTTGGAGAGGCCTTCTTAAACGGCTTTCTTCCCGTCATGCTCGTCTGGATGGGCCGCTATGCGGTGAAGCTCCCCTCTGATTGCGCGCTTCCCGGAGGCAGGCTCACATTGACTCTGCTTCTCATCGTCAGCGTCTTTGTGATTGGATTAGAATTATTTTTAGTTTTAGTAAAATAATGGTCCAGATATAATAAAAACCTTTCTAAAATAGGAGTTTATTATGGCAACACCTCCAATTAAAGGATTTTCTGTACATTTGTCGCCCGAACCCGGGGTTGATTCTGCGCCTCCTACGCCACCAAGCCCAGCGGCTGTCTCTACTATTGCGCCCGTCGCGGATGCGCAGTCATTACCCCTACCACATTTTTTTCCGAGCTGGCTTTCAAGTAAAGAATTTAGGATTCGAGAAGGCACAAACGGATATGCTTTCATCCGAACGTTCGAAGGTTGGCGTCCGATTGCCCTAAAAATGATTAGTGAGCGGGTCGGTTTTGGAACGACCGGGATGCTCGTGACAAAGGAACGCAATTATGGCCAAAGCAATCTTGAGCTGGAGCGCAGCGCGATTCTGGTGAAATACCTGTACCTGATGCGGAACATCATCATGATCAACGATCTCCTCGCACGTGAAAATCAGAGACTTGCAACTCATCGCCCTTCGGATTTCATGGCATGGCTTGCCTGGCTTGTCTCTTGTATTCCTTGTTGTGGAACGGAAACAGAAATCCTCAATAGTTGGGGGTATACAACGGATAATACACACGACATTTTCCCCAATGACCAGCCAAGTATGTATCCAGTTGTAGGCAGTTCTAATCGGGAGGACCACGGCAGATTCTGGTATTCCAAGATGGCTGAGTGGAGCAGACCTTTGGTTGAAAATCTGCGTGCATATGACTCTCTTTCAACCGGAACATTCGACAGTGAAAAAGTAGCTGCTCAAGTCCACCAGTTTCTAACTGGAGGCGCGCGCTATGATATAGGCTGCTACCTTAATATCAAACCAAATGCAGGGTTCGATTTAACGACTTTATATGACTACACCTTCCAGCATGACTACACCTTCCAGCATGGCGATTATCGAGAGCTTCTCAACGGCCACGAAGAGGATGCTTACCTGCGGAGCAGCTCATCGCGTGAGACTTGATCCACGGCGTCATCGGCTGAGTACTGCTCTTTTTCAAAATACGCATAGGCCGTTTTCTTCTGTATAGGGGAAAAACGTGCAAAGCGTCTGTGGTGGTAGTCAGAGAGTTTTGCGACAAAATCACTCAGCGTGACAGCTTTTGTTTCTTCTTTTTCTTCTGTCCAGTAGGGGAATTTGGCAAAGGCAGTCTGCGCTACTGTGAGCGCCAAGCAAAGAAATAACGCACAAGCTTTCATAAATGATGTTCCTTATTTAGGGATCCAGCTTCCATCCCAGTAGTGGATTGCAAAAGATTCTTCTTGGACCCACTGTGTTTTAATCTCGCCACCTAGGCGCCCATTGCGCTTCGGTCCAGGAAGAGGATAAAAGTATGTCGCAGGAAGTGCAACATTTTTTGTGTTTTTGTCATCGATCAGATCAAAAAAACAGCGCGCAATCAGCCCAGGGCCTGTGCGCCACTGAATTTGGTCGCAATCATCCTGTGCACCGCTATCAGAGAGAGAGGAAAGGCATTTTTCTAAGATCGGATGTTTTGGTGAGCAGGCAAGAAGGCCATTGAGAAGACGCGGGCCTTGAAAGGCGCGCTCGACCGAGTCAAGACCAATGTAAAAATCGCAGAGTTTATGCAGAATGTCAAAC
>CAZLDZ010000065.1:0-7158 GCA_964558435.1 uncultured bacterium | reverse complement strand
AAACTTTTTGAGAGTCTTTCGGCACAAGCGTGGGCCATTTTCAATGCAGATGACTCTTGGATGGCCTTCATGAGTAAGCAATGCTGTGCCCAAATGCTACGTTACGGCATTGAAGAAGGGGACCTCCGCGCAGAAAATGTTATTCTGGGTGCAGAGGGCACAACGTTTACTGCGACATTTGGCATAGAACACGCGCGTATTTTTTCTCCCTTGATTGGGCGCTTTAATGTGTACAACTGCCTTGCTGCGCTCTCCGTGGGCCTAACGCAAGGGAGATCTCTTCAAGAAATGAGCGTGCGGCTTGCGCATTTTAAAAATGCTCGTGGAAGACTTGAGCGGGTCGATAACCCGCGCGGTTTGAATGTCTTCGTCGACTATGCCCACACCCATGATGCGCTTGAAAATGTGCTGAAAACACTCTTAGAAATTAAAAAAGGCCGTCTCATCACTGTGTTTGGGTGTGGAGGGGATCGTGATAAGAGTAAAAGGCCTAAAATGGGAAGAGTCGCTGAGAAATTATCCGATATTTCCATCATCACAGCGGATAATCCACGGAGTGAAGATCCAGAAAAAATTGCGCAAGAGATTTTAGTAGGTTATGCAGACCCGACGCACGCAATCACCGTCATTGATAGGCGCTCTGCCATCACAAAAGCCTTGAGTCTTGCAGGACCAAACGATATCATTCTGATTGCCGGAAAAGGGCATGAAACCAAGCAGATTTTTGCCCATAAAACCTATGATTTCGATGACAGAAAAGTCGTTCTTGAACAGAGTTATTAAAATCATTATCCTAGAATCATGACGCTGTGTCGCGCCTTAGTATTCTTTTTTTCAATTCTCTTTTTCCATACATCCTGTTCAACAGCGCGTCAGGGTGAAGCGTCCGAGCCTGCGCCTCTTTCTTCAGAACATGTCAATTCTCCCATGACATACCCCGCCAACCCGCTCGTCATTCTCGATGCGGGGCACGGAGGCACTGATGAAGGGGCACGTGTGCACTCCTTTCTAGAAAAACGGGTCACGCTAAGAACGGCGCTTCTCACCAAAAAACGCCTAGAAGAAAGAGGCTACAAAGTCATTTTAACGCGCAGCCGTGACAAGTACCTTTCTCTTGCGCGCAGAGTCTCCATTGCCAACCGAATGAAAGGCGCCATTTTCATCAGCTTGCATTTCAATGCATCGCGCAACCCCATCGCCAAGGGAATCGAAATTTACTACTGCGGCAATAAAGAAAAATGGCGTGCCCGCGCATCCCGTCGGCTTGCCGATTACATTTTATACCAAGTGATCGATCAGACCGAAGCGACTTCCCGTGGCATCAAAGGGGGGAATTTCCATGTCATCCGTGAAACGGAAATGCCTGCGGTCCTTGTAGAAGGGGGGTTCGTCACGAATGAACAAGAGCGTAGCCTACTGAAAACAAAAGACTATTTGGAAAAGATTGCTGAAGGCATTGCTCTCGGCGTCGACAAATATTTTAAAACTTAAGAGAAAATATCGGGGATGAGCAGGCCTTAAAAAGGAAACATGATAGACAGGATAAGCACGATACGCACGATAAAAAAGAAAGTGTGATAACAAAATCTATCGTGCATATCATGCTTATCTTGTTCATCATGTCCTTCTTATTCTTTTAAATAATGGAGCAAAAAGTGGCAGCAGATATTGGATTGATTGGCCTGGCTGTGATGGGACAAAATCTTGTGATGAATATGAATGACCATGGATTCACTGTGGTTGTGTTTAATCGCACCGTGTCTAAAGTGGACACCTTCTTACAAGGGCCCGCCAAGAACAGTAAAGTCATCGGCGCCCACAGCCTGCAAGAATTCTTCAAAAATCTGAAAAAGCCCAGAAAAGTCATGATGATGGTCAAGGCGGGCGTTGCCGTGGACGAATTGATCGAAGAGTGCCTGCCCTTCTTAGAAAAAGGGGATATCATCATCGATGGGGGCAATAGCCACTTCCCCGATTCAGAACGGCGAGAAAAAACGCTCAAAGAAAAAGGCATTTTCTTCATCGGCGCGGGGATCTCTGGAGGGGAAGAAGGCGCAAGACACGGTCCTTCGATCATGCCCGGGGGATCGGCCGAAGCATGGCCTACGATCAAGCCGATCTTTCAAGCCATTGCTGCCAAAGCAGAAGAAGATGGGCTTCCTTGCTGCGAGTGGGTGGGAAGCGGAGGCTCAGGTCACTACGTAAAAATGGTGCACAACGGCATCGAATACGGAGACATCCAGCTCATCTGTGAAGCGTACGCCCTTCTTAAAGATGTCTTGGGCTTTAAAGCCCCTGAACTTCAACAGATTTTTGCCGAATGGAACAAAGGCTCTCTCAAAAGTTACCTCATTGAAATCACGAGCCAGATTTTTGGGGTGAAAGACACCGACGGCGTCCCGATGGTCGAAAAAATTTTGGATGTGGCGGGCCAGAAGGGGACAGGGAAGTGGACCGGCATCAGCGCCTTTGATTTAGGCATCCCTGTGACCCTCATCGGAGAAGCAGTGTTTGCGCGGTGTCTTTCTGCGATGAAAGAAGAGAGAAAAAAAGCAGCCACCTTATTTCCGCACGCAAAAATCCCCGAGACAGATCGTAAAACTCTTGTTGCCGACATCGAACAAGCACTCTACGCCTCCAAAATCATCAGCTACGCACAAGGATTCATGCTCCTGCGTTCTGCTGCCGATACCTATAAATGGAAGCTCGACTACGGCTCGATTGCCCTCATGTGGCGCGCAGGGTGCATCATCCGCAGCCGCTTTTTAAACGACATTAAAAAAGCCTACGTCACAAATCCCGCACTTGAAAATCTTCTCTTTGATGAGTTCTTTAAACAGGAAATTCTGAAAGCAGAACCTGCATGGCGCAGAACAGTTGTTCACAGCACGCAATGTGGAGTCGCCGTTCCGTGCCTTTCTACAGCCCTTTCATTCTACGACGGCCTACGCACAGAAAAACTCCCCGCCAACCTCTTACAAGCCCAGCGCGATTTCTTCGGCGCGCACACCTACGAAAGGATCGACCAGCCACGCGGCAAATTCTTCCACACCAACTGGACAGGAACCGGCGGAAGCGTGACCTCGTCGTCTTATTCTATTTGAAATTGTGACTATCTTCGGGCTCTTTCCCTCAGCCCTTCGAATATTTGTCTTAGCGTATCGTGTTCCGGATCCGGACTTTCAACGACCTGAGGACATTTGCGAACTGGAGTAGGACACATCCAAGTGGTTCTTCAGGAGCAGGTTTTTCTATAGACCAAGAGCCTTCTGTTGCATAATGGAGCCCATGCATAAAAGGATCTTCATTGTCATATTCCAGAGCTTGTGGATCCATACGCATCGAAATGGCAATAATTCCAAAAATTTCGAGTAGACCCTTAATGATGTTGTAGAAAGCAAAAGTGAGATTGGAAAGAAGCTGTTTCGCATATTTAGGTTCAATAAAGGCCATGATAATGAACCCAGGAATCAGAAGAATTCCGAGGATTAAGCGTGAGATTCCAGAAAGAGTTGAACGTCCTAAACATTCTCCAGCTCGATCGAGTTTGTCTATATTAATAGGTTTGTTTTCTAGAGGGCGTCTGAAGTATCTGGCTAGTACATTCAATTGCAATATTTCAAATGCACCGCGTGCCATATTCGCGCAGCCGTGAACGACATAAGTCATATGCCTTCCCGCTTCTCGCCAGGGAAGCTGGGCAGCTTTTTCGCCATACATGATGCGTGTATAAATGGCTTCGGCCGCTTTATAAAGGGCCATTATAGGACCAAAACTTGTCTGGCTGCGTCCCAAAAGCACACGCCCGAGCCCCGTCAGGATCGAAACGCCAAAGACCCGACCGCCATGGCTTAAGGCGCATTCGAGTTCAATGAACTTCTCTTCCCAAATGTCATTAGCTCGATCGGGGTGAGAAGAAAACCGTGAATTTTGTCCAACTTTGTATGTCATAATTGCAGTATTTTAATATTTAGTATTATTAAAAAGCAATTAAAATATTTCTTATATATAAACATTATTTTAATCCCGTTTCTGGTAAAATGCCTGGCCTTATGCATCCTATTGAAACCATACATTTTCGAGCCGAGTGGACCGATGAAAACCGCCACCTCCAAAAGGAGCCTTCGGGCTGCTGTGACTGTAAAGAGTGGCTGGGGTCTTTGGTTGGAAAATACGTGACTCCCTCTGCCTACATAAGTGAGGAAGACAGACAGAAAGTGCACGGGTTTTGGGAACAGTTAGTAACGAGGATTTCAACCCACCGCACCTATCTACTCGACCTTATGGCGCCGAATGGGACCCGTATTCAGGGGGCTTTCTACCGCTCCGTGCAGGCTCCTATGGATAGTCCTACCCTCTTTTTCTTTATGCCCAACGCATTGCTTTCTCAGACGCTTCCCCTCTTTTATTCCGAATTGTTTAGTGAAGGGCCTCCCCATCATATCGTCTCTTTTGACTATAATCAGGCAAGCCGCGTGCAAGACCTTCTGCTTGCAGCTGATACCGTCTATCAGTGCGTCAGCGAATGGATTTCGGAAAACAATCTGATTTATATGGGCAGGTCTTTAGGAGGGGGAGCTGCTGCGCTGCACAGGCACATGCGCCCGAGCCAGGCACCTCTAATCAGCATGCACTCTTTTTCTTCTTTAGAAGATTTAATCATCGAAACGGATATTTTTGATCAAATCCAGGATCTTTCCTGGATAGAAAAAGTGCTGTTATTTTTGTTCCAATGGAGTATGGGGTGTTTGAAAACAATCCTTGTGTGGCTTTTGCGCTACACAGAATGGGATTTTTCAGGAGTTCCTGCTGCACTACAAAGTATAGGCCCAAATGCACATGTGATTGTCGATCGCCAGGACGAGTTGATCCAGGGTGCTACGGCAGCAAACTGCGTGCCTGCGTGCCAGGTCATTGAAGTCGAATCCGCCATACAATCCGAAGATAGCCGTCACAATATGTTCCTTAAGGATCTTCGAGATAAGCAGGGGGTTCCGCTCATCAACAGAATTGTGCAATTTATTCCTCCGCCTTCAGCACATCCATAAAAGCCGACTGGGGGATGTGGACTTTGCCGAACTCTTTCATTTTCTGTTTGCCCTTTTTCTGCTTTTCCCAAAGCTTGCGCTTGCGCGTGATGTCGCCGCCGTAGCATTTGGCGGTGACGTTTTTCGTGATGGCGCGCAGGGTTTCGCGGGCGACGATTTTTCCGCCGACTGCCGCTTGGATCGGCACTTTGAACTGTTGCATGGGGATCACTTCGACCAACCTTTTACAAATGGCTCTACCACGCCCTTCGGCTTTTGAGCGGTGGACAAGGCACGAAAAGGCATCGACAGGCTCTTCATTGACACGGATTTCCAGTTTGACGATGTCGCTGATTTCATATTTATCAAATTCATAGTCAAATGAGCCGTAGCCACGGGTGATCGATTTCAGTTTATCGTTGAAGTCGGTGATGATTTCATTGAGAGGAAAGTTGTAGGTGAGTATGAGGCGGTGGCTGTCGAGGGTCTCCGTTTTGGCAAGTTCGCCCCGTTTGTCCATACCAAGGCTCATGATGGCCCCGAGATAATCCGCGGGAGCCATGATGTGACATTTGACCCAAGGCTCTTCCACAAATTCAATATGGGCCGGATCTGGGAAGTGGGCGACGTTATCAATTTTGTGCACAGTGCCGTCCGTGAGAGTGAACTGGTAGACGACGGAAGGGGCTGTTGTGATGATATCAAGATCAAATTCCCTCTGGAGCCTTTCAAAGACGATTTCCAAATGTAACAGCCCTAAAAACCCGCAGCGGAAGCCCAGACCGAGTGCGAGGCTGCTCTCTTGCTCAACATGCAGAGCTGAATCGTTGAGCTGCAACTTCACAAGAGCATCGCGTACCGCTTCAAAATCTGAGGAATCGACCGGGTAAATCCCCGCAAAAACGACAGGAGCAATCACACGGAAGCCCGGGAGGGGCTCTTTTGCTGGATTTTTTACAGAGGTGATTGTGTCTCCGACTTTGACATCGGAAGTTTTTTTGATATTGGCACAGATGTAGCCGACTTCACCTGCTTTTAGCGAAACGACAGCTTTTGCAGTCGGTGAGAAGATGCCGACCTCGATCACTTCAAAAGTCTTGTCGGTCATCATCATCTTAATCATTGTCTTTTTTGTGATCTCGCCACTCATCACGCGGACGTACACCATGACACCTTGGTAAGGATCGTAATGGGAATCAAACACGAGTGCACGCAAGACATCATCTTGAGGTACAGCTGGGGGGGGAATATCGATGAGAATTCTTTCGAGGATCTCTTTAATGCCGATGCCGCTTTTTGCCGAACAAAGAAGAGCAGAAGAGGTATCTAGGCCAATCACATCTTCGATCTGCTGCTTGACGCCTTCGACATCAGCTGCAGGCAGGTCGATCTTATTGATGACAGGAAGAATTGTAAGCCCGCGTTCAGTGGCGAGGTGGACATTGGCCATGGTTTGCGCCTGCACGCCTTGTGCGGCATCGATGACAAGGAGTGCGCCCTCACATGCCGCAAGAGAGCGCGACACCTCATAAGAGAAATCGACGTGTCCCGGCGTATCGATGAAATTGATTTTGTAAGTATTCCCATCCTCTGCCTTGTAAATCATCGTGACAGGATGAGCCTTAATCGTAATCCCGCGTTCGCGCTCAAGGTCCATCGCATCGAGCACCTGCGCCTGCATCTCCCTTTTGGGAATCGTCTCCGTAATCTCCAACAGCCTATCCGCAATCGTCGACTTTCCATGGTCAATATGCGCAATAATCGAGAAATTCCTAATAAAAGCAGACATAGAGAATTACTTTAGTGGCAACCGACCTATTTTACAAGAGAAGGTATGTGCTGCAAAACAACGAAGTTGTTTTGCAGAAAAAGAGGGTAAGAATTTTATTGCTGTTTGAAATAGACATGTCGGGTGACACGGCACTACGTGTCCGTGTCCCCTGCGACCCCCTTGCGCCTCATCTCGCTTTGATAAATCGTGTCCTCGGCGGAGGGGCGTGTGGTACACAGCCCCTCACGCGCTTTGCGCTCGCCTGTGGTACGATTTCTCTGTGCGATATGAGTCGATCGGCTGCTCGCGCGCTCACTTCCCATGCTATCGCATGGGGCCCTTCTCGCGTCGTGTCGCAGA
>CAZLDZ010000064.1:0-7161 GCA_964558435.1 uncultured bacterium | reverse complement strand
TTGGGCAAAGAGTGTCGAGTAGGTTTGCATTTTGGAAAGAAAATCTGCAATTTGTAGATAGGTGGTGCGGTGAAGGGTGTGGCGCAGTGTTTTTTTCTTGAGGGCATTTCTTTGAATTTTTTCATGGACCTGTCCGGTGTCGAATGCAGTTTTTTTCCTGTGGTAAAGGCGGATCACATAATCTGGATCCCAGCCCCCGCATCCTTTGATCCGTTTACCATTAAAAAAGTTTAAGCGCCGCATTTCATAGACATGTTCGGGATCAAGAAGCGTGGAGAGGATTTCTTGCGCAAGATCTTTGGAAAGCAGCTCGTCACTGTCGAGGGAAAGGATCCACTCGTGTGTGGCAAGAGCGGACGCGACGTTGTGTGTGGGGCCAAATCCCCAAAATTCGCCAGAGTGGATGCGCACGTTAGGAAAAGTTTGTGCAATTTTGAGTGTCTGGTCTGTGGAGCCTGTATCGTAAACTAAGACTTCAGGAAAAGCGCGCACCGATTCCAGGGTTTTTTGTAGGGTGGCCGCCGAATTTTTCGTTAAGATAGTGATCGTAATCATGATTTCACAATAAACATCTTCTTTTGTATAGTCAACTTGTGAAAAAAGCTTATACCTTTGATGACGTCGCCTTAGTTCCCCAGTACAATAACGTGCCTTCGAGGACGGAGCCGCTCCTTGAAACCTGGCTGACGAAGAATCGCAAGATCCAGATTCCCCTCATCTGTGCCAATATGGACACCACGATTAGTGACGAGCTTGCCGATATTTTAATCCAGGAAGGCACACTGCCAATTTTTCACCGTTTTACGAAGTGGGAGATGCAGGAGAAGTGGGTAAAAAAATATGGGGAAAATACATTTGTCTCTTGTGGAATTCAGAAGATCGATGAGGTGCGTAAACTTTTAGATCTGGGAGCGTGTGGGGTGTGTATCGATGTTGCGCATGGCCATTCGGAGAAGATGTTCCATTTTATCCATGAACTCAAGCGCACACATCCCGATAAGGAGATCATTGCAGGGAACGTGTGTACGGCGATGGCCTATCACGATCTTGTGAACGCTGGAGCCGATGCCGTGAAAGTTGGCGTGGGGCCCGGTGCTGCGTGCACAACGCGCATGGTCACAGGATTTGGCGTCCCTCAATTTTCCGCCGTGATGGATTGCGCAGAAGTCGCAGAAAAATTGCGCGTACCGCTCATTGCCGATGGGGGGATCCGGACAAGCCGCGATGTTGTCTTGGCTCTTGCTGCAGGGGCAAGCACGGTCATGATCGGCAAGCTATTTGCTCTCACAGAAGAAAGCGCTGCTCCCAAGCGGAAAAATGAAAAAGGGGGGCAGGAGGCTAAATTCCGCGGGCAGGCAAGCGAAGATTTTCAAAATGATTTTTACGGGGGCTTAAAAGATAAGACAGTTGCCGAAGGGATCGACTTTTGGGCACCGGTCAGCGGCAGCGCTAAGCAGCTCATCCGCGACCTCTTAGGGGGCTTGAGGAGTGGGCTCACTTATGGGGGCGCGCGTAACATCAAAGAGCTACAGCGCAAAGCTGAATTCGTCGAAGTGACAGCATCTTACATGCATGAAAGCCGTGCCCGTCCTGAAATTCGACATTTTTAAATAAAAATCCCGTATAATACTTTGCATGTTTGCAAAAATTAAAGAAATATTTTCATCTTTTTCGCATAAAGAAATTATTTTCTTTTTGAGCGCGATGGCGTGCGGCTTTTTGATCTGTGCCGACTACGCGATCATCCGCCCGGCGAGCAATTCCTTATTCATCGAATCGTACACAGCCAAAGGCTTTCCGTATGCTTGGATCGTGGCGGTACCGATCAATTTCCTCGTGGTATTTCTCTACAATCGGTTTTTGCCTAAATTCGGCATTTTCCGCATGTTTTTGCTCATCGGCGCGCTCATTGGATGCGGCAACGCTTTTCTTGCTTTTTTTATTAAGGAGGCGCCTTCTCTTGCCTTTTCTTTTTATATTTGGAAAGAGATCTACGTGATGCTCATGCTGCAGCAGCTCTGGTCGGTTGTGCATGCAACGCTCGATCTCAAACGGGCAAAATACCTTTATGGAATCCTGTTTGGGATTGGCGGCCTGGGTGGGGTGTGTGGAAGTTTTATCCCCGGATTTTTTGCGATTTTGTTTGGTTCAGAAAATCTCCTCTTTTTTTCGCTCCCCATTTATACGGTCCTCTCTTTTTTCTTTTTTCATCTTCTTAAAAATAGCACGATGCCGCCCCTGGTATTTTCTGAGACAAAAGTCGCATTTTCTGCCTTAAAAAATATCAGGACCTCTCCCATTCTTTTATTCATTTTATTAACGGTGGTTTTGATGCAAACCTCTTCAACTCTCATCGATTTCCAGTTCAATGCGTACTTAGAAAAGATCTTCCCTGTGCAAGATTTACGCACGCAATATGTTGGAAGAGTCATGGGGCTTGTGAACCTTGCAACCATCTTTTTGCAATTTGTGGGCTCTTTGCTCTTTGTCCGTTTTTTAGGACTGCAAAAAAGCCATTTTACCATCCCTCTTCTTCTCGGATTCAATGCCGTTGCATTCTTGATTTCTCCAGTATTTGGTCTGATCACGTTTTCTTTTGGTATGATCAAGTCTTTTGATTTTTCTGTCTTCGGCATCTTGAAAGAAATGCTCTACATCCCCCTCAAAGTGGATGAAAAATTCCGCGCCAAAGCATTCATCGATGTTTTTGCGTACCGTTCTGCCAAAGCCTTTGCGTCCATTTTTATTCTTCTAGTGCAGGCACTACTAGGTCTTTATTTCTTAAAAGCACTCACATGCGGGCTCATTTTTATGTGTGGATTTTGGGCTGTGGCTGCTTGGCGTTTTTTTACAAAGAATCCTATTGAACAGGAGGGATAAGATGCCTGTAGAAGGAGTGGGTGCGACGCAAGCAGCATTGCCAGTTAGTACAGCGGAGCAAGATAAAATTTCTCAAGGGCTTCCTATAATTCCCGACACCCTTGAGATGCAAGATAATTGCTGCGAGACATTGATTGATTATATTTGGCGCTTTTTTGCGTGGATTTTGAGCTTTTTTTCTGCCGAAAAAAAGAGCATACAGGCGGAAGAAAAACCAAAAGGTATTGGTGAGCAGTACCTTGCAGAACAAACGCAGTACTTGCAGCATGCCCATCAAGTTAAAGCTAGGTGGGAAAATTATTATAAGTATTGGCATCCTCATGACGAAGGAGTCCGATTTGCTCGGGAAGTGTTTGCGCTCAAAATGTTTCCTTCTGCACTGCTGGATCTTTTGCAAGAACCTCATCACATTCGTAAGTTTGAAAAATTACAGGCTTTTGTCCGCACAAGGTACAATCCTGTGCCGCCCAATGTCGCGCATGAAGCATGCGTAATCTATTTGTGTATGCAGCGCCCCGATCGCGAAATTATCCAGCTTTTGCAAAATGAATGGATTGAGGCGGACCGGCAGGTTAGAATTGCCAAGCAAATGCGCGGCGAGCCGCAAAAAGAAAGTTACGGCCCCTCGATTTCCGATTAAGATCGGGCACGGATGCAATATCTAGGGAAGATTTTTACCACAGAGATAAGAACCACAGAGTAACAAGAATGATACAATGATGTAATGATAGAAAGGATAAAAAAACATTTATCATTACATCACTGTATCATTCTTATCATGTTCTCTTCCTCTGTGGTTCTTGTCTCTGTGGTGGTCTTAATTTTTTTGGCACGGGCACGTTCAAGTTAGGTTGACACGTAGCTCTGGATCCTTGTAGTGTAAGCGTCATGGATGATGCTTCTATTTTACGCGATCCGTTGCGCAACAAGGGAAGCGCTTTTACACAAGAAGAGCGCGATGCTCTGGGTTTGCATGGTCTTCTTCCTTTTCACATCTCAACTTTAGAGGAGCAGCTCAAGCGCCGCTATGAGAATTTCTGCGCACAAAAAGATCCGCTTTCGCGCTACATTTTTCTCAGCACTTTGCAGAACCGCAACGAAGTTCTTTTTTACCGTTTGGCACTTGAGCATGTGAGCGAAATGCTCCCTCTGATCTACACACCGACGGTGGGAGAGGCTTCTCTTCAATATAGTTTGCTGTTTGGCGAAAGCCGCGGGCTTTATCTTTCTTATCCGTTAAAGGAAAAAATCCCCGAAATTTTTGCGCGCTTGAAGAAGGAAGTCGACATCGTCGTGGTGACGGATGGGGAGAGAATTTTGGGGCTTGGAGATGTCGGGATTGGGGGCATGGCAATCCCTGTTGGAAAACTGGCATTATATACCCTTTTTGCAGGCATCCATCCCGCACGCGTACTGCCGATCCACCTCGATGTGGGAACGAACAACGCCGAGCTTTTAGCCGATCCTTTGTATTTGGGCTGGTCGCATCCGCGCATGACAGGAAAAGAGTATGACGATTTTGTGGGTCTTTTTGTCCAAGAGTTAAAAAAACGGTACCCCAAAGTTCTTTTGCAGTGGGAGGATTTTGGAAAAGCCCATGCTCAGCCTCTGTTAGACCGCTTCCGCGATACGATTCTCTCATTTAATGATGACATTCAAGGAACAGCGGCTACAGTTCTTGCGGCGATTTACAGCGCAACGAACGCGGCAAAAAAAAGCATCAAAACACAAAAAATTGCCCTCCTAGGCGCGGGTTCAGCAGGTCTTGGCATCTCGGAAGTTCTTGTGCAGGCCATGCAAAAAGAGGGCTTAACAGAAGAAGAGGCGCGCAAGCGCTTTTACTTGGTCGATGTGCAGGGACTGCTTCACAGTGAGCAAGAAAACATAAGCCCTCAGCAGAAAAAATTTGCACGGCCAATGGAAGAGCTTGCCGGATGGAAAGTGAAAAACACCGCCAACATTTCTTTGCTTGAAGTTGTGCAAAACGCCAAGCCCAGTATTTTGATCGGCGTTTCGACTCAGGGTGGCGCTTTTTCCGAAGACATTGTGCGTGCGCTTGCTCAGCAGCAGGAAAGACCGATTAGTTTTCCCCTTTCAAACCCCACATCCAAAAGTGAAGCCCACCCCCAAGATCTGCTCCATTGGACAGATGGAAAAGCGCTGATTGCCACGGGAAGCCCGTTTGAGCCCGTTTATTTCAACGGGAAAAATGTTCCCATTGCCCAATGCAACAACGTCTACATTTTCCCGGGAATTGGCCTCGGTGCGCTGGCTGCTGGCGCCCACAAAATCACCGATGCTATGTTTTTACAAGCCGCGCACGCGTTAAGCCAGCATGCGCCCGCCGGCTCCCTATTTCCTCCCTTCGAAGAGCTGCGCAGCATCACAGAAAAAATTGCCTTCCAAGTCGCGCTTGCCGCACAAAAAGAAAAGGTCGCAGAACCGTGTGCGGAAGGGGAGCTACACGCACGGCTCAAAGAGCTCATCTGGTTTCCGACATACTAATAGCTTGCAAGGTTGTGCGGGTAAGATTTACCATCATTGCCTAGAAAATATATAGCGAGGCAATGATGACAACACCATCTGTGACAAATTCTACACCGGCAAGATCTTTTACGCCTGTTTCTTCACAATCTCATGGAACTTTAGTCAAGCTCATATTACTTGTGCTGCTTGTGTGTGCGTTTATGCAGCGTGTCGGGGCAAGTGATCCCACACCTAACTGGGTATGCCCCGATCCTCAAGGAACGTATCTTAAGCAAGGATGTAGAGTCATCGCAACCGTTCCATTTTTCAAAGGACAGGTGCCCAACTGTGGATACACGGTGAGTTGTGAGAAACAAGGGCAAAATTGGCCTGTGGCGACTACAAAAGAAATTCCTGCAAATGAGGTCTCGCATACATTTTGGGAAAATTGTTTTGGTCGGCCCCTTTCAAACCCTGGTCAAGAACCCCGATGCAGAACTTTTAGCGATTTCCTTAAGCTCCTTGGGGATGTACATCCGCGCGATGTTAGAGAGTATGAAGCAAGTGAGTGCGCAAGGCGCACGCAAGAGCCGCTCGATAAATTAGTTTAATTTCTTACTTAACGCGCAGAGCGACGGTTGCCACGTAGTGCTTGCAGTGGCTGATGGAAATCACGATCTGTGGGTGATCGAACTGCTCATTTAAGCGGGAAGAAAACGAGACGCAGGGCTTCCCTTTGTCATCATTTAAGATTTCAATATCTTGCCAGGAGAGCTCGCCGATGCCGACGCCGAGCGCTTTGACGATGGACTCTTTTGCAGAAAAGCGTGCTGCAAGATGGGGTACGGCATCGTGGTGTTTCATGCAGTAGGCGCGCTCTTGGGGTGTCAGCACGCGCTCGAGAAAACGCTCGCCATGTTTTTCCAGTCCTTCACGGATCCGTTCAATTTCTAAAATGTCGTTGCCAATCCCCCAATGACTAGAGGTCTTCATGTTCATCTCCCTCGAACTCTTGTGATGTTTCAAGATCAAGCACGTTGCAGAAGACCATTCTTCCTGCGCTTGTGTGTTTCACGGAAAGCACCCGCGCTTCCACCGTTTCGCCTAAATATTTTCCTCCACCGTTGACAACAACCATGGTGCCGTCTTCGAGATAACCCACACCTTGTTGCGGTTCTTTTCCAAGACGCTGGATTTTAATTTTGATGTATTCACCCGTTTGCATGAGGGGTTTTAGGGCATTGGAAAGAGCATGGAGATTGACCATGCGCACACCTTCTAATGTGGCCATTTGGACGCGGCTGACATCGGCAGAGAGGATGTTGGCATCCAGGAGCCGTGCAAGGCGTATCATCTTTCCTGAAATATCTTTGACTTCGGGAAAATCGGTGTCGTTGTAGCGCATCTCAAGTGTGGGGATCGCTTCAAGTTTTTTGAGCACATCGAGTGCGCGCCGCGCTTTTGTTTTCACCACTTCGTCACTGGTTTCAGACTGCGCATAAATTTCCTTCACAATAAATCTGGGTGTGACCAGCTGATGATCAAAAACGCCCGACGCACACACATCGAGGATCCGCGCATCGGCCAAAACCGAGGCATCGAGCAGTAGATCTTTTTTCTTCTGGATCGATGGAGCAAATTTCACAAAAGGAATGCTCACGTAGAGCTCATCGGAGGCGCGCAGAGTCATGATCGCGCCCAAATAGGTCCCAAAAAGAAAGAGTGCGATCTTAATGATTTCCAGAGTTTGCGGCTGCAGCGCAATCGAAATCGAACTGATGTCCAGGATCGCATCAAAGGTGATCACAAGAGCCT
>CAZLDZ010000063.1:0-7174 GCA_964558435.1 uncultured bacterium | reverse complement strand
CGCATGCGCTTGCGACCCAAGGATTGGTTGTCTTGTACATTTGTGGAGAAGAGTCGGTCGAGCAGACATCTCTACGTGCTGAGAGGTTGAAAGCTGGCTGTGACAATCTCTACTTTTTGAATGAAGCGCTTTTTTCCCATATCAAAGTGCAGATTGAAAAGCTGAAGCCGGATGTTTTGGTTGTCGATTCGATCCAGATTCTCTATAAAAGCGAACTTCCTTCAGCGCCCGGAAGTGTGGTGCAAGTAAGGGAAATCACGACAGAATTTTTACATCTTTCCAAAGGGATGGGGATTTCGACGTTTTTAATTGGCCATGTGACGAAGTCGGGAGAAATTGCGGGGCCAAAAGTGCTGGAGCATCTTGTCGACACGGTGCTCGACTTTGAAGGGGAGCGTCATCAGGGGTGCAGACTTCTGCGCTGCATTAAAAATCGTTTTGGCCCCAGTGACGAGATTGCGGTGTTTCAGATGAGCGCAGAAGGTCTTCGTGAAGTGGCCAATCCTTCTGCTCTTTTTTTACAAGAAAGAACCAAAGAAGTGCCTGGATCGGTCATTGTGCCCACGGTAGAAGGAACGCGGGCGCTTCTCATCGAAATCCAATCCTTGGTTGCGGCATCTAGTTTTGCCACGTCTTCGAGAAAATCGACAGGGCTTGATCAAAACAGGCTGGCGCTCCTTCTGGCTGTTCTAGAAAAGAGGATGGCCTACCCTTTACACCACAGCGATGTTTTTGTTTCAGTGGCGGGGGGCATGCGCATTTTAGAACCTGCGATTGATTTAGGAATTTTGATGGCGATTGCCTCTTCTTTTTGTAACACTCCGATTGATCAAGATACTTTAGTCATCGGAGAAGTGGGGCTCGGTGGGGAGGTGCGTGCTGTCACACGCATCGAAACGCGTCTTAAAGAAGGATTGCACATGGGTTTTCAACGATGCATTTTGCCGCAGAGAAACCTCAAAGAAGTTTCTGAAAGCTTAGCCCAAAAAATCTCTCTGCATCCCATTGAATTTGTCGAACAGGCGACAGATGTGCTCATCAGAAAATAGGGTTGCAGCGCGCGCTTCAAAACTTTCTCGTGTGCAAGTCCAAGAAGTTCTGCAAGAGCTTCAGGTATTCCATCCAAAAATCACATTTTTGCCTACCTGGGTAGAAACTCATGGAGATCTTGATCTTTCCACGTCGCTACGCAACCTGGATAAGACCGATTTTTTTACGCGTGAAGTGGATGCACACGTGCTCGCAGGAAAATGCCGTTTTGCTGTGCATTCTGCAAAAGATCTTCCCGACCCACTGCCAGAAGGGCTGCGTCTTGTCGCCCTTACAAAAGGTCTTGATCCCAGAGATTCTCTTGTGATGAAGGAAGATCTTCCCAAGAAAGCGCGCATTGGGGTGTCTTCGCACAGACGGGAGAAAAATGTACGCGCCCTGTTGCCGGAGTGCGCTTGTGTCGATATCCGCGGAACCATCGAGAAGCGTCTAGAATTACTTGAAGCAGGAAAAATGGATGGGCTCGTGGTTGCAGAAGCTGCGCTCATGCGGCTTAAATTGACTCACCTGAAGCGCATGTTTCTTCCGGGGACTATAGCCCCACTTCAAGGTCGGCTTGCCGTTGTAGCGCGTAGTGACGATCAGGAAATGGCCGAGCTTTTTTCCTACATCGATGCACGAAAAATTCTGTATTTGGGGACAGACCCAGAACATTTTGAAGGGGAATGTGTGCATTATCCTGTCATACGGATTGTTCCCAAAGATGTGCCGGATGTCTGCGCCTGCACCCACATCATCTTCACAAGCAAAAATGCTGTGCGTGTGTTTTTTGAGCATTTTGGCATTTTACCAAACGCAATCAAGGATAAATGCATCATCGCGATCGGGCTCATCACAGAGCAGCATCTTTTGAAGCACACCCACGTGGACTATGTTGCCGAAGAGGAAACACAAGAAGGAATCATAGCGCTTCTAGAAAAAATCCCCCTAAAAGATGCGCATATTTTTCTTCCCCAATCTGCACGTGCGCGCACGGCTCTTACGGAATTCCTCACAGCACGATCTATTCGTTATTCTACGTGCGCTATCTACGATACAGAATTTCAGAAGCCCGAACCTGTTCCAAACCTCATTGAATTCAAAGAAATCGTCTTCACTAGCCCATCTACTGTTGAAGGCTTTTTGCGCATTTTTGGCACATTTCCTCCCGTAAAACTCACAGCAATCGGCCCGATTACAAAAGCCGCAATTGTACAAAATTTTGCACACTGCATATGATCTTAACTATTTGGAGGACACTATGAGCTATAAACTTCCCGATTTACCTTATGATTACAATGCACTCGAGCCTGTGATTTCTGCCGAAATCATGCAGCTCCATCATGGAAAGCACCATCAAACCTATGTGACGAACCTCAATACGGCTCTGCAAAAAGCGCACGAGGCTGAATCCAAGGGGGACCTAGAGACGTTCATTGCCCAGCAAAAGGCGATTAAGTTCAATGGGGGTGGACATGTGAATCACTCCATTTTTTGGACCAATCTGGCACCTGCTGGCAAGGGGGGTGGCGGGGGTCCAAAAGGTGAGCTTTTGCAGCAAATCGAGCAGCAGTACCAGTCTCTGGATATGTTAATTGAAAAATTTAATACTAGGACTGTGGCGATTCAGGGATCGGGTTGGGGATGGCTTGGCTACTGCAAAGAGACAAAAAGGCTCTGCATTGCCACATGCCCCAATCAAGACCCTTTAAGCACCTTAAACCTCGTTCCTTTGCTGGGTATTGACGTCTGGGAGCATGCCTACTATTTGCAGTACAAGAACGTGCGCGCAGATTATGTAAAAAATATTTGGAAGATTGTGAACTGGAAAAATATTGAGGAAAGATTTAGTAAAGCAAAAATTTAATTGTATTGTTTTGATTGATTAAAATTGGTATATTTGTGCCTTTATGGGACTTTTTGCAAGAACGAAACTTAAAATTAAAATTTCCACTGCTAAAAAAGAAGGTTATAGCGGCTGGATCAAGTGCACGCATTGCCACGAGCTTATTCATGAGAATCAGCTCGAGCAGAATCTTTTGCTGTGCCCAAAATGTGGCTACCACTACCGACTTTCTGTAAAAAAGCGGATCGATCTTCTCGCGGATAAAGACACCTTTGTCGAGCATTTTTCAGAGCTAAAACCTCTGGATCCTTTAGCTTTTATCGACACCGAGCCCTACAGCGAAAGAATCAAATCTGCCCAAGAGAAATCGGGAAGGGATGAGGCGGCCATTGTCGGGACCTGTGCATTAAAGGGCAAGGCGATTGCTCTGGGGATTCTGGATTTTGGTTTTATGGGTGGTTCGATGGGGTCTGTCGTGGGAGAGCGCCTGACGTGTTTGATCGAGCTTGCTCTTGAAAAAAGGCTTCCTCTTGTGATTGTTTCGGCATCAGGAGGCGCGCGCATGCAGGAGTCGATTTTTTCTCTCATGCAAATGGCAAAAACTTCGAGTGCCCTTGCGAAATTGCATGAAGCCGGGATTCCTTACATTTCTGTTCTCACCAATCCTACAACGGGAGGGGTGACCGCTTCCTTTGCATCTCTTGGCGATATCATCATTGCAGAGCCGGATGCTCTCATTGGCTTTGCAGGTCCACGCGTTGTGGAGCAGACGATTCGACAAAAACTGCCCCCGGGCGCTCAAAAATCGGAATTTCTTTTAGAAAAAGGAATGATCGATTGCATTGTTAATCGTTATGAATTAAAAGATAAACTCCACACGTTTATCGAGTTTTTTCATGAATAGACCTCTTTTGAAACTTGCTTTGCTCGGAAAAATTGGTGATTTTTTTTCACATTTACAGAACCAGCTGCGCTGGTTCGTATCCCAAAGAGGAGACGACTTGCATAAGTCGGTGACGAGGTGGGATGTAAATGTGGGAAAAAAGCGCGGTTTTGGCGAACAAATGAAGTTGCAAAAGGGGTCTGAAGAAGAAATAGACATTCCGACCGTAGTCAAAAAGGAAGGGCATCTTCCGACTTACGGCTCTACCCTTGCGGCTGGAGCCGATGTGCGTGCCTGCATTCCCGAGGATGTTGTTCTTGAGCCGGGCTGTAGCATATTAATCCCTACAGGGGTACACCTCGCCATTCCCGGGGGGTTTGAAATTCAGGTGAGGCCGCGAAGTGGTCTTGCACTAAAGTATGGCATTACTGTTCTCAATACTCCCGGGACAATCGACGCCGATTACCGCGGAGAGGTGTGTGTGATTCTCATCAATCATGGCAAGCAAGCTTTCACAATCACGCCAGGGATGCGCATTGCTCAGCTGGTGCTTGCACGCGTCTATCAGGGGTGTTTTTGTCCCGAGGAAAGTTTAGCAACAACTGGAAGAGGAGAGAAAGGGTTTGGCCATACAGGCACGCATTAAATTGCACTTGCAACCGAATCTCGTCTCTTTTACCGATGCCTCTTCCCGCGACGAGGCCTTGCGTCTTCTTGTAGATCTTTTAGAGCGTGAAGGAAAACTTCAGGATAAGGAAGGCTACTTTCGTGCGCTTTTAGAAAGAGAAAAAGTCGTTTCCACTGGAATTGGGATGGGCGTTGCGCTTCCGCACGCACGAATGCCTGGATATGAAGATTTTTTTATTGCAGTCGGCATTCAAAAACAGGGGATCGATTGGAAAGCACTTGATGGAAATCCTGTAAGGCTTATCTTTATGATTGGTGGGCCGGACAATAAACAGACAGAATATCTTCATCTCCTCTCACAGCTCACAATGGCAATTAAAGATGAAGAGCGGCGAAAAAAATTGTTAAAGGCAAAGACAAAAGAAGAAGTCATTGCACTTTTTGAAGGGTGGTAAAAGAACTATGGATCTCAAAGTCAAAGATGTAGCAGAGCTTTTAAATGTGTCTGAAAAGACAATTCGGCGCTGGCTCGTTGCAGGAAAAATTCCCGCGTACCGCATGAACCATCAGTACCGCTTTAGCCGTAGCGAAATCGAAAATTGGATGATGGGATTCAAACAGCACGCTATACAAGAAGGGTTAATTGCAGAAGAAAATCAAGAACCCCCCAAGCAGAAAAGTGGACCTCAACAATTTGGACTTTATCGAGCCATCCATAATGGAGGAATATTCTGCGATATTCCCGGAGAGACCAAAGAAGAGGTGATACAAAACACAACGCACAGGCTAGCTTCAAAACTCAATCTCGATGCAGATGTGCTTGCAGAACTGCTTCTCGACCGCGAAAAACTCATGCCGACTGCGCTTGGAAATGGGATCGGCATTCCCCATGCTCGAGATTTCATCCTTCAAGGACCCTCTGATATGGTCGCCATTGTTTTTCCTAAAAAGCCCTTAGATTATGGCGCGCTTGATGGCATTCCTGTACACACCCTCTTTTTTCTTTTTTCCACATCGGACAAAAAACATCTTCATCTTCTTGCAAAAATCGCCCACCTGAGCAGCAATGCAGGGGCGCGCACACTTTTGGGAAGCCGACCCTCAGAAAAAATCCTGCTCGACTTTATTCGTCAGTGGGAACCGAAAGAGTAAAAGCTGAAAAAAAGATCGGGCACGGGCACGGATATTAAGATCTCTTTACTCCCATTTTCATCTCGGCTATACTCCCCTTTTTATCAAAAGGAGAACACATGTCCAAAGGCTTGCTTGTTAAAAAGACAATCAAATCTCTTTTAGAGGAAGCGTCTGAAAAGCGCGGTTTAAAAAGAAGCTTAGGTCCTTTTAACTTGGTTGCGATGGGAATTGGCGCGATCATTGGAGCAGGGATCTTTGTTCTTTCTGGACAGGCTGCTGCCGAATATGCTGGGCCTGGTATTGTTTTTTCCTTTCTTTTAGTGGCGATCATCTGCGGGTTTGTCGCCCTTTGTTATGCCGAATTTGCCTCGCTGATTCCGATTGCCGGAAGTGCCTATTCTTATGCCTACGTCACCATGGGAGAATTTATCGCGTGGATCATCGGATGGAGTTTGACACTGGAATATCTTTTCTCCGCATCGACAATCGCCGTCGGATGGTCTGGGTATTTCACAAGCTTTCTCAATGATCTTGGGGTTTCTATTCCAGCAGCCCTGGCAACGACCCCGCTTGCTTATGATCCCGCAGCAGGATGGGAAGCTACGGGCTCTCTCATCAACTTGCCCGCAGTGCTCATCGTTCTTCTCGTGGGAATTCTCATCTCTGTGGGGATCAAGATGGCCGCAACTGTGAACACTATTTTAGGAATCCTCAAAGTCGCCGTCATTCTTCTCTTTATTGTGTGTGGGATTGCCTTTGTTAATACGGACAACTGGCAGCCGTTCATCCCCGCAAATACAGGGATGTTTGGTCAGTTTGGTTGGAGTGGCGTCCTGCGCGGTGCCGGTGTCGTGTTTTTTGCCTTCATCGGATTTGATGCCGTATCGACCCTGGCTCAAGAAGCCAAAGATCCGCAAAAAAATATGCCCATCGGCATGCTTGGATCGCTGGGAATCTCCACAATTGTTTACATTGCCGTTGCCCTCGTGATGACAGGCATTGTCAGTTACACCATGCTCAACGTATCCGATCCCATTGCCGTTGCCGTCAACGCCTTGGGTGAAAATTTCCGCTGGCTGCGCTATGTCACAAAAATTGCCATCATCGCCGGACTTACGACTGGAGTCCTTGTGATGCTTTTAGGACAAAGCCGTATTTTTTACATCATGGCGCACGATGGACTTCTCCCTTCCATTTTCGGAAAAATCCACCACAAATTTTCCACGCCCTTTGCTTCGACCATGATCCTGACCGTGGCAGGAGCTTTGGTTGCCGGTATTTTCCCCGTCGGTATTTTAGGGCAGCTTGTCAACATGGGGACGCTTTTCCCCTTTGCGATCGTCTGTTTTGGCGTCCTGATCTTGCGCTACAAACAGCCCCTCTTGCACCGTCCTTTCAAAACCCCGCTTGTCCCGTGGATTCCGCTCATTGGAACGCTGGGCTGTTTGGGCCTCATGGTTAGCTTACCAGGCGTCACCTGGTTCCAGATGCTCGCGTGGATGGCGCTTGGCTGTGTGATCTATTTTAACTACGGTAAAAAGCACAGCAAAATCCGCATGCGCGGATAGGAAGAAAAAACCACAGCGAAAAAATATTCTTCCTCTGTGGTTCTTGTCTCTGTGGTATAGTGATTTAAAACAACATTGAGAAAATCT
>CAZLDZ010000062.1:0-7246 GCA_964558435.1 uncultured bacterium | reverse complement strand
ATCACTAATGTGTTTTTCAACTAAAAAGAAGTAAAATCTCTTATGAAAATAAAAGAAAGACTCGATGAATCGAAAGAAGCCCATAGCGAGGGCGTAGCCCACGTCGCTAAAATGCGCGCTTACAGAAGAATCGATGAAATCCGTTCACGCCCAGTCTGAGACAGAGCTCAAAGAGTGGCTCCAAGCCCAGCGTGAAAAACCTTTTCGTGCAGATCAACTTCTAGAGTGGATCTACAAAAAAGGTGTTGTCCAGTGGGAGCGCATGACCAATTTAAGTGCCCCATTGCGCCAAAATCTGGCAAATAATTTTCTCATTCAAAGCCTCAAGCTCCAAAAAACCCAAGATTCTTGTGATGGGGAAACCACCAAATTTTTGTGGCAGCTAGGCGATGGAAAACTCGTAGAATCTGTCTTAATCCGCTCGTTTGAAAGACGCACGGTTTGTGTCTCTTCCCAAGTCGGGTGTCCTGCGCGCTGCGCATTTTGCGCTTCTGGAAAACAGGGCCTCATCCGCAACTTGACCGCGAGTGAAATTTTTGAACAGGTTTTTCTGATCCACCTTTTTTTACAAGAAAGAGGGGAGAGGGTCTCACATGTCGTCTACATGGGCATGGGAGAGCCTTTTGAAAATTATGATGAAGTCATGCGCTCCATCACGCTTTTGTGCGACCCTGTGCGCCTGGGCCTTTCTCAACGCAGAATCACCGTGTCTACGGTGGGTGTCGTAGAAGGAATCATCCGTTTTGCCGAAGAAGATCTCAAAGTGAATCTCGTCCTTTCCCTCCATGCACCAGAGCAAAATTTACGTAAGAAAATTATCCCTTATGCGCGCAAATATTCTCTGGAAGAAATCATGCAGGCGATGCGCTTTTTTGCCCAAAAAACCAAGCGGGACGTAACTTACGAGTACACACTGATGGCCGGGATCAATGACAGTCTGGAGTGCGCAGAAAAACTTGCCGACCTTTTGCATGCCGAGCAGTGCACAGTCAACCTCATTCCCTACAATCCCGTCGAAGGATTGCGCCTTGAGCGTCCTGAAAAAGAACAGATCGAAGCTTTCAAGAGTACACTTGAAACACGCGGTCTCAATGTCACCTGGCGCTACACAAAAGGAAAAGATATCGCCGCCGCATGCGGACAGCTTGCGTTAATTAATTCTAGTTAGATATGCTTGCATGGCATGAGTCTTGCGTTTTTTTTTACACTGCTGCGCCTTTTGCTGAGTCCGCTATTTCTCGTTGTTTACCTTTATTATGAGTCGCTGGGGATTACGCTTGTCCTTTTGCCCTACATTCTGCTCTTTTTGCTCGCACTTTCTGAGCTTTCCGATCTTTTTGATGGTTTTTTTGCGCGCAGGAAAAATCAGGTTACAGAACTTGGAAAAATTTTAGATCCGATGGCCGATAGCATTTTTCGGCTTTCTGTCTTTTTTACGTTCACGCAGGGATTCGTGAAACTCCCCCTTTTGCTTGTATTGCTCTTTTTCTACCGCGATTCGATCATCAGCACACTTCGCACCGTCTGCGCCTTGCGCGGCGTTGCCCTGGGTGCGCGCTTGAGTGGAAAGATCAAGGCTGTGCTGCAGGCCGTCGTGGCCTTTTTTATTATTTTCTTGATGATTCCCTACTCTTTAGGGGTTCTTGAGCTGCAGGTCTTTCAAAAAATGAGTTTAATTAGTGTCCTCATCGCCTGCTTTTATACCCTGTATTCAGGGGTAGAATACATCTATGCGAACCGCATCTATATAAAAAAAGCTTTAGTGAAGTAATAATTTTATTCGTAGCTAAGAACCCCCCATTTTGTCTATAATGTTAGCTCCTTGATTAACGATAGGAGATTGTATGCAAAAAGATCCTTTTAGGAGCGTTTCCGGCTGGACAACTAACGAAGCACTTAAGTTCCGCAACCCGCCGGAAGGTGAGTGGGTTGCCAGTAGCACTCCCGGGGAATGGGAACAGACACCAGCACCACCTAGGAACGCTTGTGAACAAGTCGTGCGTATTTTTCTTGTCGAGTTTCCTGTCATCCCCATACTTGTCGTCGCTTCGCTTGTGGAAGGGGTGGCTCGTTTGGCCATTGGTTTAATCGCTTTTGTGCCTGCCTTCGGTGTACAGATCTTGCTACAACAATTCGGTGCATCCTTACCGGGAGCTGTGGGTAACACGCTCGAGTGTTGTATTGAGGGTGGAGGAGACTCGTTGAAAAATACGGTTGCAGGTGTCTATTTTGCCATCCTCAATATTACTAGATATAATCAGACGGTTTGTTCTGCAGAAATTGAATGTCCACAAATATGCTAAATTTTAACCCACTTAATCAGGCAATTTCTTATGGATATGGATCTTCTTAAAAGCCTTTCCGTCTGGGCAACGCATCAAGCCCTTGCGTTCCGCAATCCAACGGAACCTGGCAAGGTAACATGTGGACAAGTCGTGCGCATTGCTCTTGTCGAGTTCCCTGTCATTCCCTTGCTCATCGTCGCTTCACTTGTTGAGGGGGTTGTCCGTGGATTGCCGGGCCTTGTTATTGGTGTGCCTTGCATGCCGGCAATGTTATGGTTAGATGATGTCCCAAAATGTGTTGAATCTGTAGGAAATTGTGCGCTTAAGTATGGAGCATATGCAGGCTTAGTGACACTGGCCAATACAATGAAGCTTGTCTTCTTCTTCATCTACAATGTTTCCTCCTGTGAACTCAAAGAACGAGACCTTAAGTGCTAAATTAATCAGGAAATTTATGATTACAGACCCTCTTCAAAGCTTTTCATGTTGGGCGACTCGCCAAGCACTTGAGTTCCGCAATCCACCGCACGATGTGGGGATTGACGATGGTACCGAGGACGGGAATACGATACCAGCACCAGCTAGAAGCACTTGTGAACAAGTCGTGCGCATTGTTCTCATCGAGTTTCTTGACATCCCCTTACTCATTGTCGCTTCGCTTGTTGAAGGGGTTGTCCGTACCTTGATTGGTTTTATTGTTGCTGCGACTGTTTTCCTAGGAGGACAAGCCCTAGAAAAGGGATGTGGCATAGAGGAAACAGAATGCTGTGACGAAATCATGGTGTTAGCGATTAGTCATGGAATCACTGGAGGCATCGACACACTGACTAATGTGGCCACGCTTGTTAAATTCGCACGCTTCAACATCACCGACTACAACAAGGAACTCTGGCCGCCCGACATAGAATGGAAGTCTGACATAGAAGTTGAAAGCTAAACTTTACTAGGAGAATGGTATGAGCATATATAAACCTTCAGGCAGCATTTCCGTGTGGGCAACAAATGCTCTCATTGAATTCCGCAATCCCGCAAAACCTGCTTCGGGCGATCAAAGCTCCTGTCTTGAAGTCGGGTGCAAAAGATTTGCTGTCGAAGTTGCCATTGTACCTCTGGCGCTATTTTCCTTAATCGAGGGTGTTGTCCGTTTGGCATTAGGCTTAATAGCTTTGCCCTTCGCTGTATTGGAAATAGTTATACCTTACCCAGAGTGTTTATCAGCAATGGTGGGCGCGGGTTTGGATTGTGGGGAAGGGGGTATTGCAACGCTAAAAAACGTGATCAACCTCGGTGAGCTTTTTGGGCGCAACATGACTGATAAAGCCATCGAATTCGAAAAGCTTTGCTACGGATTTTAAGTTGAAGTTACATGCTAAATTTTAACCAAAACAAAGGAGAATTTTATGTTAAGTCACCCAGGTAGAATAGCACAGTTTTCAAAAGATAAGGGTCTTGCAGGGAGTGCGTCTGTATGGGGCACTGTTCATGCGCTTAAATTCCGCAACCCCGAAAAGGTGAGCAATACACAAAAAGCAAAAGATATACTAGTGCCTAACGCAGTTGCGAGAAGGCTCGAGATAACTAAAACACAAAAAAGAGGTGACTGCGAATCTTTAGGCCGCAGAATTGCTGTTGAGTTTATCGCGATTCCCGTGCTCATTGTCGCATCGCTGGTTGAAGGTGTGGTGCGTGGAGCATTGGGCCTTACGCTTATGGGTCTTGGTTTCTTAGCATCGCAGTGTTCTGAGACGCTCGCAGATGCCATTTGTCCAACAGCGGCTCTTGAGTACCTTGCATTGGGAGGATTCTTTTCTCTGTGCAATACCGTTAACCTTGCTCACCTACTCTGGACAAATATAGCGCAAGGAAGTGAAAAAGTTAGATACAAAGAACTTGTTCTCGGAATGCCTGTATAAATAAGTTCTTGATCAAACAAAGGACAATTTGATGCCTAGCAGAATAGAAAGTTTTTCGAACACATATAACCTTGCAGGGAGCGTGTCTGTATGGGCATCTCTTCACGCTCTTAAGTTCCGTAATCCCGAAGATAAAAGAAGCGGCTGTGAATCTTTAAGTCGCAGGATTGCCGTTGAGTTGATCGCTTTTCCCGTGCTCATCATCGCATCGCTTGTTGAAGGTATCGTGCGAGGAACATTAGGACTCGTGCATTTTGGTCTTGGGCGCTTAGCCTCCCTACATTCTCCAGCTTTAGAATGGACCATTTGTCCTCCGCACGCTCTTGTGTATACTATAGCTGGGGGAATTGCTTCCCTTACAAATTGTGTGAACTTGATTTACTTACTCTGGGCAAATATGCAGCAGGGAGATGAGAAAATTGAGTATAAAAATCTTATTCTCGACGCACCTTAGTCTCTTAAGCTGCTCTTGCTCTTTTCAAGAGCAGCTTTCTGTAGAGTTCTAGATGCTTTTCGCTCGGTTCTTTCCAACTAAAATCCATCCGCATGCCGTTGAGCATGAGTTCGTCCCATTTGGCGCGGTCATTTTGCCAGTAGGTGAGGGCGCGCTCAAGTGCCCAGTTTGCGCCTTCTTGATCGAAATGATCAAACGTGAACCCGTTGCGTTTTTGTGGAGGAACATCTGCGGTGTCGACGTCAAAGATGGTATCGGCAAGGCCCCCTGTTCTGCGCGCGAGAGGAACGGTGCCGTAGCGCAAAGCGATGAGTTGTGTGAGGCCACACGGCTCAAAACGGGAAGGGATGAGCAACATATCGGCTGCAGCAAAAAGAAGATGGGAAAGCGCTTCATCGCGCGCAATGGAAATGCCGACGCGTCCGTTCTGTCCATTCCATTCGAGAAAAAGGTCTTCGATGGGCATTTGATGGTTGGAGCCGAGAAGCACAAATTGCCCCCCTCTTTCTAAAGTTCTTTGCAAACCGTGTAGAAGAAGCTCGGGCCCTTTTTGGGGAACCAGGCGTGTGATGGAGGCAACAAGAGGTACCTCCTCTTCTTTTAAGTTGAAATGGAGCGCGATCTGTTTGCGGTTTTCTTTTTTGGCTTTGTGTACCTCTTCTAAAGAAAATGCGCCGCGCGTTTTGAAACGCTTAGCTAAAAAGGGGTCAGTTTCCGGGTTCCAATAATCTTCATCGATGCCATTGAGGATGCCATAGAATTTTTGTCGATGTGCCTGCAGGACCAGGTCAAGACCCATCCCTTCATGTTCTGTCAGGATTTCTTGTTCATAGGTTGGTGAGACGGTCGTGACAGCGTCAGCATATTCGATGCCCCCGCGTAATAGATTGATCGTTTCGGCAAGATAGGGATCTTCAAGGTGGGGATTGTCTGGTGAAAGTCCTAATTTTTCAATCTGCTCAGGGGCGCATTTTCCTTGATATTCTAAATTGTGGATCGTCAGCACAATGCCGCCCACTTTTACCCGATCTGCAAAAGACTCTTTGTAGAGCGGAGCAATGAGCGCGGTCGGCCAGTCGTGGATGTGCACAATGTCAGGGACGCTGGACCACTTGGCAAGCATTTCCAGAGCAGCTTTAGAAAAATAGGTGAAGCGCTCTGGATCATCGGCACAGCCGTAAATTTTTTCCCGCTCGAAGTATTTGTCTGGATGGTGCGATTCTAAAAGCAGAAGGCGCAGATTGTCCAGCTCACAAGACCAGAGGGTGTTGTGCACGATTTTTCCTGCCACTTTGCACGGAATATCGCGGAGCTCGATTTTTAAGTCGCGCAACATTTTGTAATCGATCACGTCATACTTGGGCAGGAGGATGTCGACCTCATGCCCTTTTTTCACGAGCTCTTTGGACAACCCATAAAGGACATCGCCCAAGCCCCCCACTTTTGCGACCGGCGCAAGTTCTGTTGCAATTTGTAGGATGTACATGTTAATCAAAATATTTATTATACAATTTTACAGCGAGGGTTTTTATGGCGTTTCCGCTCATTGTTTCGTTCTTCACACAAAATACCCCCTATGAAGAGGAAGTAAAAAACCTAGTGCGTTCTTGTCACGAATTTGGCCTTGAGAGCTGCGTCGAAGGGGTTGATTCGTTTGGAAGTTGGGAGCTCAATTGCGCTTTTAAACCTTTTTTTCTCTGCCAAAAACTCCAGGAGCTTAAAAGACCTCTTTTTTGGGTGGATGCCGACGGGGTCTTTCTAGAGAAGCCCACGCTTCTTCCTCTGTTTTCTTGCGATTTTGCCACCCGCATTCATGAAGAGCTTCCGCTTTCTCACCCCTCAAAAGTGATCTCCTCGACCATCTACATCAATAACACCCAGAGCGCCCTAGAAATTCTTAGAAGATGGGCACAAGAGAGCATGCGGCAATTGATGCAAGACGACCGCAAAGAAGAATTTTGGGACCAAACAGCGCTGCGCGATGTGCTTTTTGGCAAAAAGCTGAGTGCGGACATCCGCTCGCTTCCGCTTTCCCTCACGAAAATCTCGGGCCACCCCCTCGACGAACAGGCCGCCCCCCACGCCACCCTCGAGCATTACCAAGCCTCCCGCCGGTTCAAAAATATGGTGTAAAAAAAGGAATAATTTTTTTTTGTTGCTGTTTGAAATAGACATGTCGGGTGACACGGCATTGCATGTCCGTGTCCCCTGCGACCCCCTTGCGCCTCATCTCGCTTTGATAAACCGTGGCCTAGGGCGGAGGGGCGTGTGGTACACAGCCCCTCCACGCGCTTCGCGCTCGTCTGCGGTACGGTTTCTCTGTGCGATATGAGTCGAAGGGCTGCTCGCGCACTCACTTCCCATGCGGCCCGCATGGGTCCCTTCTCGTGTCGTGTCGCAGAACCATTTTAAGATTCTCAAGTCCGTTAAAAAGATTCTTATTTAGTGAGAGTTGGAGTATGGACCTAAGCACCCAAAAAATCGCTCTGCGACACGACGCGAGAAGGGTCCCACGCCGAAGGCGAAGGGAAGTGAGCGCGCGAGCAGCCGATGGCTTTATATGGCACAGAGAAATTGATTCGAACGAGAGCGGA